>JAPULJ010000268.1 GCA_027295145.1 Alphaproteobacteria bacterium
ACCAAGGTCTTGATCCACACTCCGGCGGTCACTGCCATGTCTGCGTCCCCGACGCTGATGTCGTTCACGAAGACCTCCACGATCGCATCGTCCACGCCAGTGCCTGTGACGGATGTCTCGCCCTCTCCGATAAGCAAATCAACTGTCGGTACCACGGTGGGCGGCGGCGGCGGAGAGGTCGGGACATTGACGCCCGACTGGTTGGCGGCCTGGACGGCGAACCATTCGTCGACCTCGTTCACGTAAGCTTCGTCGCGCAGCTTCATGTTCCTGTGGCTGATGCGCAAGGAGCGGGTGAGCAGCGAGAAGCCGAACTGGACCGGTTCCAGATCCTCGTAGTAGCGCTCGGCCTCTTCGAACCATTGCTGGCTGACTTTCGCCGCGCGCTGGGTGCTGGCGACCTGCGGCTTCCAGTCTTCCTCGTAGCGGGCGAGGCCTTCCTTCATGTCGCCGCTGGCGACGATCGCATCGTGCAGGGCGATCGCATCCTCCATCGCCAGCTTGGTGCCGGAGCCAATGGAGAAATGCGCCGTGTGGACGGCATCACCTGCCAGCACGACGTTCTCGTGGGTCCAGTTCTCGCACTTGATGTTGGGGAACTGGCGCCAGTGCGAGCGGTTGACGATGATCTCGTGGCCGCCGAGATAGTCCTTCAGAAGCTCGGCTGTATAGTCCTTAGTCGCTTCCTCGTCGGTGATTTCGAGCCCGGTTTTGGCAAAGGTCTCGTCGGTGGTCTCGAAGATCAGCGTCGACATCCCCTCCATGTAGCGATAGCAGTGGGTGCGGAAGAGCCCGTGCTCGTTCTCCACGAAATGGAAAGTGAAGGCGGGGAACGGGCAGGTCGTCCCGAACCAGACGAAGTGGTTGGGCCGGAAATCGATTTCGGGCTCGAAAGCGGCTTTGTATTTCTCGCGGGTGACCGAGTTGATCCCGTCGGCGGCGAACAGCAGATCGCAGTCGCGCAAGGTTTCGGGGTCTTCAACGATGTACTCGAAACGGATATCGACGCCGAGCTCCGAGGCCCGCTGCTGCATGATGATGAGCATGTCCTTACGCGACATGCCGGCGAAGCCGTGGCCCTTGGAACTCAGCACCTGGCCCTTGAAATGGATGTCGATGTCGCCCCAATGGGCAAAGCTGCCGGTGATCCGGTCGTGGATTTTGGCGTCGTAATCGTAAAAATTTGCCATCGTCGCATCTGAGAAGACGACGCCAAAGCCGAACGTATCGTCGAACTTGTTTTGCTCATAGATCGTGATCTCGGCGTCCGGAAAGGATTTCTTCATCAGCACCGAGAAGTAGAGGCTGGCTGGCCCGCCGCCGAGGCAGTTGATCTTCATTCCGCGTCCTTCTCCTCTTCCTGACGGCGCAGCTTGAATCGCTGCATTTTTCCTGTTTCGGTGCGCGGCAGATCGGCGACGAATTCGATCTGGCGCGGATATTTGTAAGGCGCGATTTCGGCCTTGACGAAATCCTGGAGTTCCTTGACCGCCGCTTCGTCGGCGTCAGCGCCGTCGCGCAGGACGATGATGGCCTTGACGATATGCCCGCGCTTTTCGTCGGGCGAGCCGATGACAGCGCATTCGAGAACGTCTTTGTGCTCTAGCAGCACCGCCTCGATCTCCGGCCCGGAAATGTTGTAGCCGGCCGAGATGATCATATCGTCGGCCCGCGCCTGGAATTGGAAGTAGCCGTCCTCAGTCTGCAGATAGACATCCCCCGGCAGGTTCCAGCCGCCCTGGACGTAGGCCCCCTGGCGCTCGGGATTGTCGAGGTAGCGGCAGCCGGTCGGCCCGCGCACCGCCAAATTGCCGATCTCGCCGGCAGGCAGGATCGTGCCATCGTCGGCCATGATGCAAGCCTCGTATCCGGCAATCGCCTTACCGGTGTAGCCAGCGCGCATTTCCTCGGGACGGGCCGAGACGAAGATATGGATCATTTCGGTCGAGCCGAGGCCGTCGATGATGCGGATGCCGGTCGCTTCACGAAAAGCTTCCCAGATCGGGGCCGGCAGAGTCTCGCCCGCCGAGACGCATTTCTCCAGGCTCGATATGTCGTAGTCGCCGGCGATATCGGCGAGCGCGCGGAACATGACGGGGGCGGTATAAAGGGTGTTGCATTTGTATTTCTGCACCATCTCCCACAGCGCTTCCGGCGAGGGCGGGCGGTCGAGATAGACGACCGATGAGCCATGGCGCAGGGGAAAGGCGAGCTGGGCGCCAAGCCCGAAGGTGAAGGCGAGCGGCGGTGAGCCGGTATAGATGTCGCCCGCCTGGCCGCCGAATGTATAGCGTGGGAAGCAATCGCACATGGCGATGATGTCGCGGTGAAAATGCATCGTCCCCTTGGGCTGCCCAGTGGTGCCCGAGGTGAAGGCGATCAGCGCTACGTCGTCGGCCGCGGTATCGCAGGCCTCGAAAGCGCCGGATTTGCCGGCCATCTTGACGTCGAGGTCGGCGCCAGGATCGCCGGCATCGCCCTTGTCCGTGAAATAGGAGATCGACTTCAGGATGGGGCTTCGTTCCTGCGCAATCCGCATTTCCTCGCCGAGCTTCACGTCGCACAGGGCAAGCGTGATCTCGGCTTTCTCGATCATGTAGGCGAGCTCGCGGCCGCGCAGCAGCGGCATGGTGGCGACGCACACCCCGCCGGCCTTGACGATGGCCAGCCACGCCGCCGCCATCATCGGATTGTTGGGTCCGCGCAACATCACCCGGTTGCCGGGGACAAGCCCGAAATCGGCCACCAGCGTTGCCGCGATACGATCGACGCGGGCCTTGAGATCGTCGTAGCTCCAGATCAGATCGCCGTAGCGGATCATGGTCCG
>JAPULJ010000269.1 GCA_027295145.1 Alphaproteobacteria bacterium
CTCCATCCTTGACCAGATGAAGTCTGTTCCATCGCGCCACAAGCGATTCAGAATCACCGCGAGCTTGAGCGCGACGGCCACCTTCGCCTTCTTGAAGCCGACCCGCTTTGCCAGCCTGAGACCCCAAGCCTTGAGCGCACACCATTTCTGGACCCGTGTGAGCAGCACCCCGGCAGCCTCGAAGAGGTAGGCCCTGGTTGGAGCGATCGCCGAGTGAGACTTGCACCCACTGGAAAAGCACTACCTTACCACGGCACACACCCATATGCGACATTCAGCCCTGATAGACTCATTCTACCAGAGCCCGTAAACTCCTTTCTCATTACGCACGTCTAAAAGGGCACGGCCCCATGGCTGAGGAGCGCCTTCAACGCAAGCTGACCACGATCCTCGCCGCCGACGTCGAGGGGTATACGCGCCTCATGCGCGAGGATGAGGAAGCGACACTCAAGATCCTGGGCGCGTATCGCGAAATTATCGATGGATTGATAGCCCACCACGAGGGCCGCGTCTTTAGCACCGGCGGCGACAGCGTGCTGGCCGAGTTTAGCAGCCCGGTCGAGGCGGTGCGCTGCGCCGTTTCATGCCAGAAAGAAATTTCGAGCCGCAACGCTGAGCTGGCGGACGACCGAATATTGATGTTTCGCATCGGCGTGAATGTCGGCGACATAATGGTCAAGGATGGCGATCTATTCGGCGACGGTGTCAATGTGGCCGCGCGTCTGGAAGGACTGGCTGAAGCGGGTGGCGTTTGTATCTCCGGGAGCGTGTTCGAGCAAGTCAAGCACAAGCTATCGCTCGACTTCGAAGATATGGGTCCGCAGGACGTTAAGAACATCGACGAGCCCATTTCGGTCTACCGGGCGATCATCGACGAAAAAGCGGACGGCTTGGTCATGGCGGAGCGCCCGAGCGTTTCTCGTTGGGGGCTGCGCCCGGTGCTCATGGCCGCTGGAATTGCGCTCTTCGCTGTAATCGGTGGATTGGTTTGGTGGCAACCCTGGGCACCCAATACTGAACTGGCGTCGCTGAAGAAGATGGCCCTTCCGCTGCCCGACAAACCCTCCTTAGCCGTCTTGCCATTCGCCAATTTGTCCAATGACCCCAATCAGGAGGTTTTTGTCGATGGCCTGACCGAAGATCTGATCACTGATCTTTCAAAAATCTCCGGTCTGTTTGTCATCGCGCGTAATTCGACATTTGTATACAAGGGCAAATCGGTCGAAATCCGAAGCGTCGCGGAGACACTCGGCGTGCGTTATGTCCTGGAGGGCAGCGTCAGGCGAGACGGCGATCAGATGCGCGTCAACGCCCAGCTGATTGACGCCAAGACCGGTGGGCATATTTGGGCCGACAGATTCGATGGAGAAGTGACCAATATTTTTGCCGTTCAGGACGAATTTGTCCTCAAGATCGTCGAGGCTTTGGCAGTTGAACTCTCTGAAAGCGAGAAGAGTGAAATCAAACTAGGCAAGACCGATAACATTGAAGCGAGGGAGGCGTTTCAGCGCGGGTGGGAGCTTTATTCGAAATTCAATGCACAAGATAACGCAAAGGCGGAAGGCCACCTGCAGAAGGCCATCGAGCTTGATCCTGAATTTGGCCGCGCCCATGCGGCGCTCGCTCTCGTTTATTACAGGGGATACAGATTCAATTGGGAGCGAGAGATGGGTGAAAGTTGGAATCGCCTCAGAAGGCTAACAGCTGACACACTCAAGATAGCGAAGCAGCATCCGACGCCCTTGGCTCACGTGGTCGCGGCGTTGGAATACGTAAACAGAGGGCTTGCTGATCAGGCACGCATCGAAGCGGAGCAGGCCATTGCAATGCAACCCAACGACCCGGAAGCGCACATCGCAATGGCCTTTGCAATGATCATATCCGGAAGGCCCTGGGAAGGCTTGAGTTCTGTCCAGGCCGCCATGCGGCTTAATCCCAGATACCCAAGCAGTTACGTATTCGCGCAGGGGATTGCTCATTTTGCGATCGGTAATTTGGAAGAGGCGGCAATCACGTTGGAAGAAGGCCATGCGCGTGATCCCAAGGCCATCGAGTTGTTGCCCGTGTTGGCGTCCATATTCGCGCAACTTGAACGCAGACAAGACGCCCGCGACACCGTGTTGAAATGGAGGCCGGGGTTAAGCGAATTGGAGTTGCAAATTCTTCCCGACGAATACCAATTTCCTGTCAGATGGTCGCTGGAACATGGCAGGGTTAGGGAGCGATTGATCGACGGTTTGCGGGTTGCTGTCCTACCACTGGATGCCACCGTCTCCAGCCTTCTTGGCAAGCTGAAGGTCATTACGCCCTTTGACCGCTCCGCCGTTATCCGAACCCTTGGGTGGTTCGGCCCATCGGCGGCGGTTGCGGTTCCCGACTTGATCCAGGCGCTTAGCGACGAGCAGCAGCAAGTTCGTGTGGAAGCCGCGATCACATTGGGGAAGATCGGCCCCGAAGCAAGAGCGGCGATACCCGTGCTAGCAGCCATATCAGACGACATTTCCGTCAGTTTCCATGCGAAAGAGGCGTTGAAGGAAATCATCGGTAATTGATGCAACAAAATATGCCCACTCGGGCATGGAGCTATTCCAAGTGTTGCTGGTCTTTGGTGGTTCCACAACTAATGTAATGGATGGCTCCCGCCACTGGTATCTGCGTGCCGAAGTGCGGTGTCTCGTGACGGAGTAAGAATGTCTCCTTGTGGCTATCAACGGACCTTCAGCAGCCCGAAATCGACTTCCGCTTTCCCCCGAAAGCAGACGTTTCCGTGGCCTCGGCTGGCCTAGCCAGTAAGTCGACTTTGGTGCACTGTTGCCGTATCAACCAAGAGAAGCGGGGAACGGCGGCTTTGGAGTGTCCCAGGTGCCAGTTCGAGAATCCGGACGACGACCGGTTCTGCGGGGGTTGCGGCGCACCCCTTGAAAAGACCTGTTCCTCCTGCGGCCACGCCAACCGCCCGAATGTACGGTTCTGCGGTGGCTGCGGAACCGAACTTGCCGGAGCCGAGCCGCCCGGCCGGGCCGAATTCGCCGCACCCCAGTCCTACACCCCCAAGCACCTCGCCGACCGCATTCGCACCGCCCGAGGCGCTGTCGAGGGCGAGCGCAAGCAGGTCACCGTGCTGTTCGCTGATATCCAGGGCTCGCTCGAGCTGATCCAGGGCAGCGATCCCGAGCGTGTCCAGGTGCTGCTCGATTCGGCGATCCGCACCATGATGGAGGCGGTGCACCGCTACGAAGGCACGGTCAACAAGGTGCTCGGCGACGGCGTCATGGCGCTCTTCGGGGCCCCTGTCGCGCTCGAGGACCACGCGGTACGCGCCTGCTACGCCGCGCTGGCGATTCAGGACGCGATCGGCCGGCACGGCGAGGCCATGCTCCATTCCCACGGCGTCGCGCTTCAGGTCCGGGTGGGCCTGCATTCCGGCGAGGTGGTGGT
>JAPULJ010000027.1 GCA_027295145.1 Alphaproteobacteria bacterium
GTGCCGCCGCTCTGTTCGAGGCCATAGATCTGGGCAATGTGCGGATGATTGAGCGAGGCCAGTAATTCGGCCTCACGTTGAAAACGGGCGAGACGCTCGGTGTCGGTCGCGAGCGAGTCGGGCAGGACCTTAAACGCGACGTCGCGTTTCAGGTTGGTGTCGGTCGCCCGATACACGACGCCCATGCCCCCAGCACCGATCTCATCGGCGACTTCATACGGGCCGAAATGGGTGCCCGGGGATAGCGTCATCGTCAGATTCCCCCCGTGCACCAGCGTCGATGCACGCAGAAGAGCAATATACACGGTTCAGCTTAGGTCGTGCGAGGCAACGACTTGACCCCAGCCGCCGTCCTCCTACAATATAGCTAAGAATATCAACGCTTTGGAGTAGTGTCGGCTGGCGTATATGAAACGATTTCTCGGATTTGTCTCAGAACTCTTACGCCGTAAGGTCGTTCGCTTACTCGGTGCGTATATCGTCATCCTGTGGCTGCTGACTCAGGGTTTCGCGGACCTCTTCCCAGCCTTCGGCTTCCCGGATTGGGCGCTTCGTGTCTTCATCATCGCCGGTCTGGCCGTTATCCCCGTGCTTGCGCTGCTGTCATGGAAATACGATCTGGCGCCACCGCATCTCGTGCGCGATCCCGACGACGTCGATAACTACAACCCTGGCTTAAGCAGGGCCATGCGCCGTCACGACAATTCGGATGCGGGATTCATCCTCCTGACCTGGAGCGCAGGGGGTGAAACGCCGCAAGAAAAGCGGTTCTTCAAAGCGGTGTCGATTGGCCGGGGCCTCGACAACAACGTGGACTTTTCCGACGACCGCGTTAGTCGCCATCATGCCGTGCTCTGGGCCGAAGAAGGCTCGTGGCACGTCCGCGATCTGGACAGCGCCAACGGAACATTTATCAACCAAAGTCCTGTCGCCGACTCCGCAGTGCTGCCAGTTTCTTGCGAATTGAGATTTCACGCGAACGGCCCCACGCTCGGCGTCCACATCGATAAGCCGGTTGCTACGAGGGTGACTTAGTAGGTTCAAACAATAATTGTCATCAATACGCGGATGTCGGGAATTTCGTTCACGGGAATTGATAATAAGTCTACTGACAAGGACTGCTTCCGCCAGAAGTGGTCATCCAATTTACTCTGCTGTTGGTGCCAGACGGTTGAGTTCCTCGAACCAGTTCTCGACGACCACCAGAGACATCTGTTCGGCGACGCCGGCTGAAGCGGTTCCTGTCACCTGTTTGCTCATCAAGAAGCGCTGCCCATCGGGGGAAACGGAATAACCCAGATTTCCGGCAGACTCAGCGGTCGAGAACAATGCTCTGGGAATGCCTGCCGAAAAGCTCGAATCGCTCTCGACATTGACTGCCATCATAGTGTCGGGACCTAGAAAGAAAATCTCTTGGCCTTGGGGGCCCCATTGAGGTTGACCTCCCCCGGACCTCGAAATCTGCCACTTCCCGCCATCTACTTCGAGGAAAGGTCGAACAAAGACTTCATCCCTCCCATTTTCGTCCGACTCGTAAGCAATCCAGCGCCCATCAGGTGACAGGGACGCGTTATCCTAATTCCCTTGCCCCTCGATGAGTGGTTGCGTAGTGCCATCTTTCATTGATACGACGTGTATGTCCCACCCCTCGACTTGCCGCTCGAAAGTAAGTCGATCACCATCAGTCGCCGCGGTGCTCTCAATTAAAGAGCGTCTGATCGAGAAATTCGGCGGGTAACACGGAATCGAGAATTTTTGGCCGTCCGGTACACACCGGATCTCGCCGACGCGATAAGATCTGCTATGCTTCAGTTGTGCGATTGACTAGCCTACAAATTCCATAAAAAAGAAGAGCAATATTGTTGGATTAAAACAATGAGAGTCAGTCTGGCATATCGACTACACCAAGTATTCAGATGCCCGTGCGTTTTCATGTTCGCCTGTGCTGTGCTGATCGTATTCCCGAACCTGGACGTCAAGGCACAACAGGTCACCGTGCTGAGAGGTGGAACACTCATCGATGGCACCGGCGCTGCGGCCCGAGCCAACACGAACATCTTGATCCGGGGAAATCGAATTGAATCGATAGGTTTACGGAATATCCCGTCCGATGCCATAGTGATCGATGTCTCGGGTAAATATATCGTCCCGGGTTTGTGGGACAAGCATCTGCATTACAAGGATTGGTTCGGCGAGATGCTCGTCACCAACGGAGTCACCTCCGCTTTCGTCCAGTCAGGCGGCGGCCCGACCTGGCTCCACGCGCAGAACGAGGGTGTCCACAAGGGCAAGATACTCGGCCCGCGCAAGTACTTCCGGGAGCGTAAATTCGACATCTTCGACAGCGTCGATGCGGCAAGAGCTGCCGCAAAGAAAGGCATCGAGGAATTGAAACCGTCGTTCATCAAGGCGTACACGGGCCTCACGCCAGCGCAGCTTAAAGCCGTGGCGGCAGAAGGTCACCGGGCCGGACTGCACGTCGAGGGACACTTAGGGATCAGTGCCAGGGACGCGATCAATGCCGGCATCGACGGCCTGACCCATTCCTCCGGTATCGCTCTGTCCGTACTCAGAGAGGAGGACCTCGAAAAAGTGCCCGACATGCGGGTGATCGAAACGGGCCGGCGCCGGGTCATCTGGCCAGAGATCTCCACCTGGGACGAATCCAGGGTGGGGAGCCCGAATCCGGACCTGACCGAGTACTGGCTGTTCCTCGAGGACCCGCGACGGCTGATGATGTTCGGCATGATGGACCGCGAACTGGCGCAGGATCTCATCGACCTGATGATCCGCGAGGACGTGTTCATCGAATCGTGCCTGGGGTACACCTTCCGTCATGTTCACGATCGTGTCGACGAATACCGCATGCAGGATCATTTGTTTTTGAACGATCCGCAACTTGAATACATACCCGAGCGAATCCGCGTCAACGTCCTTGACTACACGCTGCTCGATAAGGTTACGGACGATGAACTGGCTCTAATGAAACAGGGCTATCGAAACTTCCAGTGGTTCGTGAAGACCTTCGCGGATGCGGGCGGAAAACTGCTGATCGGCCCGGACACGACGTCTCTCTATCACGCCACGATTCTTCCGGGCGTCTCCACGGTGCGGGAAATGCAGTTGCTGGTCGATACCGGGCTGACGCCCATGCAGGCCATTAAGGCCGCTACGATCTGGCCGGCACAGACGCTTGGCAAGGACGAGGACCTGGGATCGGTCGAAGAAGGCAAACTGGCAGATCTGCTGGTCCTGCCACGCAACCCGCTCGAGGACATCACCGCGTACCAGGAGATCGAGATGGTCATGCAGAACGGCCGTTTTCTCGACATCGGCTACCACTACGATCATGTTAATCCTATCCCCTGGCCGCCCGGGGGTCAGATCGAATACCCGGGCTTCGGTCCCGTCAGTGAGATCCCGGCGATTATCTCGTCACTATCGCCGGCGGTCGTCAGCGAAGGCGGCGGTGACTTTACGCTGAGCGTGAAAGGCGATGAGTTCCTGTCCACCTCGACCGTTCAGTTTGGGGACGTTCTCCTGGAGACGGAACTGGTCAGTGGTGATGAGGTCCGCGCGACGGTGCCGGCGCGGCTCGTGCAGAACGTGGGGAGTTACCCGGTTCGGATCATACATCGCGAGCCGGGCTGGGGAAAGACCAACACGAAGTATTTCATCGTGAAGTTCGAATAGCCCAGGGTAATCGACGGGAAGATGGTCAGGTGATGCGTAACAACTTCAAAAGGTTGCCGCCCACGATGGCCTCCTTTTCGGCGTCGCTAAGATACGAGGCGTTGATTATCAGATCCAGCGTATCGGGCCAGTTGTACGGTATGTCCGTGCCATAAACCACTTGGCTGGCGCCCATTTCTGCCACCAGGTGTCGCAGACCTTCATCGGTGAAGACCATAGAATCGATGAGTATTTGGGTTTTCAGGTATTCGCGTGGGCGTTTCTGGTTGGCGCATTCAGCACTTGCCCGTACATCGCAGGCCACGTCTGTACGGCCCAAGTAGGAGGGCAAGTAGCCGCCGCCATGTGGTGCACAGACCTTCAACCCGGGGAAGCGGTCAAACGTTCCGTCGAAAATCAGTCGGGACAGGAACACGGTGGTCTCGAGCGGATTGCCGATGATGTTGGCCAGGTCTCCCCGTCCCGCGAATCCGCCTTCTTTTACAAGGAAAGCGGACCTTTGTGGATGCATGAACACGGGA
>JAPULJ010000270.1 GCA_027295145.1 Alphaproteobacteria bacterium
GAAGGAACCCGGCGCTCGATCGCCAACGCCATCAGTTCATGATAGGCGGGATGAAACGCCACCTCATCGATGCGGTGGCCATAACGGTCGAATAGTTTGAGCTCGGGAGGGTACCTGTTGGCCAGACGGCCAAGCTCGAAAGCGTGCTCGGTACCAAGAGCGGTGCCGAACGCGGCGACCTCCTTTTCCGCTGCCCGACCTCCCTCGCGGCGCAATGCCTCCTTTAAGGCACGATCGCTCTCGAAGAGGTTGTAGTCGGCTATCGGTGGCGGTTGGTTGGTTACCTCGTGCGTCGATAGCACAGCGATTGGGTCGCGCGCGGACATGATACGGGCCTCCTTTTAGAAGGTGCTCGCCAATCGGCCCGGAACCATCGCGGTTCCAGCTCGTTGCACAGACGAGACCCTATCAGTCCGCGCCGTGACCTATCCAGGAAAAGCGCTGCCGTGCGAGAATTGGGCCGGCACCTACCTCGCGGAAAGCCAATCCCTGGCATCCTCCTCTCGGTCAAAAAATCCGGTCAGGAAATCCTCGCCTTCCGCCAATTTCGACGGTTCTTTGTTAGGCGGCGCGGGAAAATCCGGGCCGATCACATAGGCGAATCGAGCGATACCGGCGGCATTGTATCGAGGAACGATCTCGTTCTCCCGCCAGACGCCGAGGTCGGGGGACATCGCGTGGCGAAACTTACGAACGTCAACCATAATGGTCGGATCGGATCGTTCTTCGGCATACCGCGCGAGCAGTTCCAAGGCCGTTTTGAAGTCGCCGTCCGTCATATTCGCGGTTTGCTCGGTCCAGACGATCGCCACCATTTTGTCTTCAGAATCTGACGCAATCGTCCAGTAGTCGTTTCTGTCCAGTTCCATGATCATTTCACCTCCCTCGATTGGTCGTTATTGAAGCGAGCTAGGATGAGCCGTCAATGCCGCGCCGCTCACCGGTTTCCACAAAGCCCTTCAACTGCTGACCCAGCAGAATTTGCCAAGCGGCACCGATCATACCGGTCGATATGTCGCCGATGTCGCCGACTGCCCTATGGGTAAATCGCAACAGCGTTTCATCACCAGCCGGCTCGAGGATGAAATCGGCAACGCCCAGTACGACGCCAAAGTGAAGACGCCCTGTCAGTTCGAGCCGGCGGCTGGGGAGAATTTTGGAGACTTGAGCAAGTAATGCGCCGCCATCACGACCCCAGCGTTCGTAGAAACGACCGCCGATCGTTGGTTCGAGCACCAGCGCCGTGGCGCCGTCGCTCGTATACGGCTTGCCCCACCAGGCGCCGGGCTCTGCTGTCAGGGCTGCGAACACATCGCCCGGTGGTGCGGCAATCGCGATCTCCTCGGCGATGTCGATTGCAAGCCTATTGCGATCATCATTTCTTACAGCGGTCATCTGCACATTTCCTTCTGCGCGGCGTTTGAGCCCAACGAGAGCCTCTGCCCAGCGTCCCCGCTCGGGATCGAGCCAGCGTTCGTAAATTTGGCGAAGCGGAACAAAGTTGAGGTAGTGCCAACGTTCGCGCCCTCGTTTCTGGGACAACACCAACCCGGCTCGCGCGAGCACCGCCAAGTGCTTCATCACGGCAATGCGCGACATCTCGAACGAACCAGCGATCGACCCCGTCGTCATAGGGCGTTGATGAAGGAGATCGAGAATGCGTCGCCGGGTCCCATCGGACAGCGCCTTCCAAGCTGGTGCGAGTTCGTCGTTCATAACCTTGTCAACATGTAACTATTTAGTTACCTATTTGTCAAGGCTGCCTGGTGCGATCATCGCCAATATGTGCTAAAGTCATCATTGGCTTCCTGCTTGCAGCTACCGGTATCTTCGGCATGACAGTTTCGTCCCAAACGGAAGGCCTATCCGCCGCGGCGGCCGAAGGTACGGCCCCCAGGGGCGAGGAGTTCCGGCTCGTTCTCGACGCCCGCCTACCGGCGAAAGATGTCAAGCGTCTGACCCGGGTTTCGCCGTTTCTCTCGACCCTGTCGGTGATGCAGACATTGGGGATCATTGCCGCGGCCGCTGCGCTACCGCAAGTGATGCCACACCCACTGGTTTATGCGGCATGCGTGCTTGTCATGGCATCGCAACAACATGCTCTCGCCATCCTGGCTCACGAAGCTGTTCACTATCGGCTCTATAACAATCGCCCTGTGAACGACATCTTCGGCAAACTGGCCGGATGGATGATCAGCGTCTCGATGCTGAATTATCGAATAGTTCACCGCCTGCACCACAATCACCTCTACCAACCGATCGACCCCGATCTGGCGCTGCAAGCCGGCTACCCGCGAGGCAAATCCTACCTAATCAAACGCCTGCTCAAGGATGTTTTGGGGCTGACGACGATCAAGAACTACGCCTACTTCTATGGGCTGCCCGGATCGAATACGGCGTCGGCAAAGGATTCGAAACGAACCCGCCAGCTCATTGACGATACTTCATCTGCGCTCAAACATGCCGCCTCGCGCGATCGGATTATCGCTGCGCTGTTCCAGGTCGTGGTGCTGGCGGTTGCGATCGCGACCGGTTGGTGGTTCGAATATCTGGTTCTTTGGCTGTTGCCGTTGCTCACCATATTTCAGGGATTGCTGCGGTTTCGAGCGCTCGCCGAACATGGCGCCGTCCCCGACACCAGCGACGTGCGCACCGCCACGCGAACCACGATGGCGTCGTGGTGGAGCCGTTGGCTGGTATTTCCGCACAACGTCAACTACCACCTCGCCCACCACCTTTATCCGTCGATTCCGCACTATCGGCTAAAGGAGGCCCATCGCGCACTTGAGAAGGCCGGAATCTTGGCGAGCGCCGAGACCTGCACGCTGCTGCAGGCGTGGCGCAAGTTCTTTGCCGACGCCGAGCCGAAATCGGCATAATCGCTCATCAGGACATTGAGCTTGGTCGGGGACGATTAGCCGGCTCACTCACGTACGACATAAAGGCCAGGTACCTTGAATATTGGCGGAGAATCTGACTCAGGATACCAATGTGTGGTTGGCCAAAGCCCTCTCGACAGAGTAAGATTGCAATAAGCGTTTCGCTGGAAGGAACTCATCAATGAAAGCCTATGTGCGGTTTCTCATGGCCAGCGTAGCCACATTGGCCTTCGGCGGGGGGCAAGCCATCTCGGCCGAGCGCATCGGCGCCGCCGCCGCCGTCAAGAATCAGGCGACCGGCACCCTGGACTCCAAAACAAGAATTTTGAAGGCTGGGCTCGGCATATTCCTAAAAGAGCGCATAGATACATCGGCCAGAAGCAGGGCTCAGTTGATCTTTAACGATGAAACGGCACTCACCGTCGGGCCGAACTCGAGCGTTACCCTCGACGAGTTCGTATACGATCCAAAGAACAACACCGGGAAGACGGTAATCAACGCGACCAAGGGAGCCTTTCGTTTTGTCTCCGGTTCGGTCGACCCGCGCTCATACGAAATCCGTACTCCCGTCGGCACGATGGGTGTTCGCGGCACGATCGTTGACTTTTTCTTTCTCGCAGGCGGCGCACTCGTAATGATTTTGGTCGAGGGCGCCATGTCGTTCAAACCGCCTGGCGGTCCGATTGTCAATGTCACCAAGCCGAGAAATTTCATCGTTGTTACTACAAGCGGCAAAGTCAGCAAGCCGGCCCCTTGGCGCGGGAGTATCTCCGCAATCGGCGGAAATTCAGGCTCACCACTGTTCGGCGGACAGTGGGTTGGCAATGCCAACCCGACTTTCAATTTCCCTTACAGCATGCGCGATATCAATACCGCAGTTACGGGAAACGTTGCGCCGTCGTCCGAAGATGGATCACCGGGATATTGTTGGGTCGCGCGCGCTGTTTATGGCGAGGACGATCCACGTTGGCGGCATTTCAGGGCCTGGCTACTCGCCGAATCGCCTACATGGTTCCGCGCGCTCTATATCCGCCACGGCGAACGATTTTCCGGTTGGCTCGCCGGTCGAACCCGCATCAAATTAATGATCCGCCAATGGATGGATCAGCGGATTGCGGGCCGCGATCGCCGCATGAAACGCGCGTAACGACACCGCGCCTCCTAGCCATCCGGCTGAGTGGTTCACATTCTGCCATCGGGCCGCGCCCGACGTTTCAACCCATCAATTTGACGCAAGCCTCGACAATCACCGCCAGCGCATCGGTGGGCTCGCGGGCCAGTACGGCTTGCGCACTGACCGCCGCGTGATCTTCATGTGATCCCGGCTCGAAAAGTTCTTCGATGGACCGAACAATATCGTCCGGCTCGAGCGGAGAATGCAGTGGAACGCATACGCCGAGATTTTCGAGTGCGTCGGCAACGCAGTCCTTTTCCAGATCGTACGGCAGCACAAGTTGTGGCCGCCCGGCAGCAAGCGCAGCATGCGCCATGCCCATGGTCGCATGACTAACCACAACCGACACATGCGGCAACGTCACCGTCAGATCGGCAGGCTCATCGAGTAGATGCACGCCGCCACGCGTGAGGTCAGCCGTAATTTCGGCGCGGCCCGATACATGGCAACTGACCTCGGCATCGACCTCTAAAAGAGCATCGGCGATCGCGCGTAGTTGGGGATGGTAGTCGTAAAGGTATGCATAGATCGATCTTGCCTTCTTTCGCGGCATATAGACCGGCAATGCTTCC
>JAPULJ010000271.1 GCA_027295145.1 Alphaproteobacteria bacterium
AGGTATATTTTACCACCAGCTTTACCAGGCAGCGTGTATTCAAAATTTACCGTCTCGCCGGCCAGAACCCGCTTTACGTTGCCGCCGACCCTCGCGTAAATTGCCTCGCCCCAAAAATCCCTGATGCTCTCACCGAGCAATTGTTGCGGCGAGACACCGACTAGATTCTCATAGGCCGAGTTCGCGAATCTATAGCGCTCATCCTGTCCGATGTAGGAGATCATGGCCGGCGCGTTTTCGGTAATGAGCGTTAGCTGCTGTTCGTTTTTCTTTAGAGCCTCCTCGGCCCGTTTGCGTTCGGTGATGTCGGTTCGGATACCGACAAAACCACCTTCCGTGGTTCTGCTTTCGGTCGCCAGTAACCATCGACCGTCGGAAAGATGTTGTTCGTGGGCTCCTTGTGCGGACCTGTATTGGGCCAGCCGCATGCGAATCCAGGCATCGCCGTCAATATTGTCCGCGAATTGCCCACGTACGATCGTTGCCCGGACGATGTCCTCGACTTTGGCGCCCGGTACAAGCACGTCCGAGATCTTTGGATAAAACTCGCGATATTTCTTATTGCAAAGCACAAAACGCTCGTCAACATCGTACAGGATGAACCCCTCGGATATGCTCTCGATCGCATCGCTTAGCCGGTGGTGCGCCTCGGTGGCCTCGGCCTCGGCCTGCTTGCGCTCGCTAATGTCGTGAACCGTCCCGATCAGCTTAATGGGTTTCCCCGCTTCATTGCGCAGGAGTTCCGCCTTTGAGTGAATGAACCGCTGGGAGCCGTCGCTCCGCACGATACGGTACTCGATATCGTAGTTGTAGGGACTATCAGCGTAAGCGCGACGAAAATTCTCGGCGAAGGCGTCCCGGTCAGCCGGGTGGACGGCTGCTTTCACCAGATCGCGGCTTGGGTCGATTGCTCCGGGCTGGTAGCCGAATATGCGATAGCTCTCTGCTGACCAAGTTGCCGTGCCTGTCTCGACCTCCAACTCCCAGCTGCCGAGATGCGCGATCCGCTGGGCAGCGGCGAGGCTGGCCTCATTCCGCAAGAGCGCTGCCTCGGCCGCCTTGCGCTCGGTGATGTCGATGATGAGGAGCACGGTGCTGCCGTCAGGTAGCGCTGCCTCGCGAACATCGAACCACTCGCTGTCAACTTTGCGTTCGGCCGCGTAGGGCAGGTTGCGACGGGCCGCCATTCGCTCGGCGATCCAATCCTCCTCGCGGCCGGCGGCCTCCGGGAAGCGTCCAAGCTGGACGTTCCCACGAAGGATCTGCTCGAAGGTATTCCCCGGCTTCACGACCGACCTGGCCTTCTCGTTGTACTCGATATAACGTGGGTTTGTGTAGACGAGGCGATCGTCGGGGCCGAACAGTGCAATCGCATCGGTCAAGTTCTCCAGCGCGGCGAACATGCGGTCGCGAACTTCGGCCGCGCGCTTTTCATCGGTGACATCAATGCCAACGGCGTCCCACTGGGTATCGCCATTGGGCAATTTCTGGGGAAGCGCCCGGACCCGGAACCAGCGGATATCGTTTGCAGACCCGAAAATCCTGACCTCTCGGTGGAACGGCGCTAGCGATTTCGCCGACTTGCCCCATGCCGCATTCCATCCGTCGCGATCGTCGGGGTGCAACCGCTCGAAGATGACTTGCGTGTCTTTCATTGCGGCGTCGAAATCGATCCCAAGCCATTTCACGTGGTGTGGACTGAGGAATGGGAAGGTGACGCTCCCGTCGGCGTGCAGGATATGCCGCCAGACGACGCCGGGGACATTCTCGATCATGGTCCTCAAACGCTGATCGTTTTCCCGCAACGCAAGTTCGGCGCGTCTCCGCTCGGTGATATCGCTGCGTGTGCTGACGGTCCCGCCGCCCGGCATCCGCCGCTCGCTGAAGAGAAACCACCGGCCATCTGTCAGCTCGATTTCAAGGCTGCGGCCGCCCTGGCGGTGGAGTTCGAGGCTGTCGTTGAAGTAAGCCTCCTTGTCGCCGTCGGGAATGGCGTAGAGGTTGCGTTCCATGGCGGTGCGCAAAATATCCTGAAAACGTGCTCCTGGTTTGATTGATTTAGACAACTCCGCGGAGAACCCGGTGCGGTAGGCTTCATTGTAATGGGTCAACCTGTCGTTTGCATCGAAAATGGCGACGGCGTCTGGGTTACTTTCCATGGCCTCCGTAAGCATCGCCAAGGCGTCGGCGGCCTGTCGTCGGCTTTCTTTCAATGCCAGTCTTGCACGCTTGAGATCGGTAATATCGCTGCGTGTGCCTACGAACCCTCCGCCGGGAAGCCGGCGGTCGCGGGCCAGCATCCACCGGTTGTTCGGCAGTTCGATCTCGACGCTGCTATCGGCGCGGCGATGTTGCTCCAAGCGCATGCGGACATAACTTTCCACGTCACCATCGGGGACGGAAACGAGATTTTGCTCCACCGCAGCGCGCACCAGTTGCTCGTAGCGCACACCCGGCTCGATGAGATCTGAGATGCCCGATTGGATTCCGTTCCTGAATGCTTCGTTGTAGAGCTTCAGCCTGTCGTCGGAATCGTAGATGGCAATTCCATCGGAGCTGCTTTCCATGGCTTCCAGCAGAAGCGTCTGGGCTTCGGTGGCGGCCTGCTCGCTCTCCTGCTGCGCCCTTTCCGCCTCGTGCTGCTTGGTTATGTCGATCAGAGTGGTTTGAGTTGCGGGTTCACCTTCCCAGTCCACGGCCCTTACATGGCTCTCGAGCCAAATCACGGTGCCGTCCTTACGCAGACCCTGATACTCATATCGGCTTGGCGCCGTTTTGCCGGCCATGCGTCGTGCCCGGTAGCCCTCAAGGCGGTCTCGTTCGTGGGGCGCGATCAATTGCAACACGTCTTCCAGGGCAGAAATCTCGTCTGGCGAGCTGTAACCGAAGATGTCGGCATAGGCTTGATTGGCGACAATTGTCCGGAATTTGCGATGGATATGGATTCCTGCAATGGAGCCTTCGGCCAGTTGGCGAAACTTCGCCTCGCTCTCCCTCAGAGCCTTTTCTCTCTCCATCAGTTTTGTGACGTCGTTAGCAGTGCCTCGAAAACCAAGGAACTCACCGGCGGCGTCGAAGATCGGTTTTCCGCTGACGTTGATGTAGCGAAGGCGTCCGTCGGGGCTGAGTACTGTACCGATGGAGTCGCGAAACGGCTTGCGCTCCTTGAAGACCTGAAGTTGACGAGTGGAGGTCTCTTCGTCGATGCCGCGCATGCCCAATTCCACCAGGGTCCTACCGACTACATCTTCGCTGCCGATTCCGATCGCGTTGGCGGAATATCCGGCGAGGCTGGTGAAACGCTGCTCGGCGTTCATCTCCCAGGCCCAGTCGGAAGCGGCTTCGATAAAATCTCTGTAACGTTCCTCGCTGCAGGCGAGCGCCGCCTCGGCGGCTTGCTTCTCCCGTTCGAGCCGGCGCTTCTCGAAGCATCGGTCGAGTGAAATAAGGAGATAATTTAAGTCGAGAGGCTTGAGCAGGTAGTCGCAGGCGCCGCGCCGTACCGCCTCGATGGCGGTATCGACATCGCCATGAGCGGTGAGCAAGATGCAGTCAATGGCTGGGTGCCGTTCCTTTAGATCGGCAATGAAATCGAGGCCGCTCCTGCGCCCGAGCCGGATGTCGACGAGTACCACATCAGGTTCAAATGTTTTCGCCAGGGTGAGTGCGTCGCGAAATTCGTACTTCGACTTGGTTGCGTAACCTCTCAACTCCAGCAGTTCAGCCAGGCTTTCGGCAAAATCACGGTCGTCATCGACGACCAGCAAGCGTCCTTGGGGCTCCGATTCAGAATCGTGTGCATTGGGCAGTTGGGTTGAGGTGCTCATTGTTGGCTTACTCCCGGTACTTGGGATCCGATTTTATCAAGCAGCTGCATTTGGTCGAATGGTTTCCGGATTATATCCAGAACACCGGGTAGTTTGGCTTCTTGCGCGTACTAATCGACATGTTATCGGTCATTATTACGATCCTCGCGTTTGGAGGCAGTTCATGAATCACCCGCAAGACGGCGATGCCGTCCAGCCTAGGTAGCGTGACATCTACGAAGGCTATATCGATATCGTCTTGCGCGAGATGGGCGAGCACCGTTTCGCCGGTGAAGGCATTCGTTTTTCGACGCTCCCCTAGCTCCAACACGTTGGTCAGGCGCCGGGCAAAATTGCCTATGTCGGCAATGGGGTGCAGCTCGCGGACACGCCGAATGGCAAGATCATCGTAACGCAGCATCTCAATCGCGCGGGCGGCGCTCGCCGAATATCCGGGTATCAACGGCCGCAGGGTCTACCGGTCCCTGCCCACCGAATGATCGCCGGCCACTGGACCTGAGCACCTCGGAACACTAGATCATTTGGATGCTGAACCGATCCCATAGGGAGCGTCCTATGCCGCAAACCTCCAAAAAATTTGCCGAGATCGATCCGGTCTGGTCGCGCATTCGCGAAGAAGCTCAGGAGGTGGTCAAGCGAGAGCCGCTACTGGCAAGCTTCGTACACGCAACGGTTCTCAACCACCGGCGTCTCGAACAGGCGCTCGGCTACCATCTGGCGCAGAAGTTAGGCAGCCTTGAGGTTCCGGCGATCCTCGTACGCGAAGTCTTCGATGAATGCTACGCCGAGGCCCCCGATGTCACCGCCGCCGCCCGTGCCGATCTGGTCGCGATCCATGAGCGCGATCCGGCCTGCCGCACCCATCTGCAGCCGTTGCTCTTTTTCAAGGGATTCCAGGCGGTCCAGGCGCAGCGGGTGGGAAATTGGCTGTGGCTCGGCAAACGCTGGGAGCTGGCATTGTTTCTGCAGAGCCGGGTCTCCGAGCTGTTCGGCGTCGACGCCCACCCCGCCGCTCGTATCGGCCGCGGCATCATGATCGATCACGCAAGCGGCGTAGTCATCGGTGAGACAACTGTGATCGAGGACGATGTATCGATCCTGCACGGAGTTACCCTCGGCGGCACCGGTAAGGACGTAGGCCAGCGCCACCCCACAGTGCGCCGCGGCGTGATGATCGGCGCTGGCGCCAAGATCCTCGGCGATGTCGAGATCGGCGAATGTTCCAAGGTTGCCTCCGGCAGCGTCGTCACTAAGGACGTGCCGCCGCGCACCACAGTCGCAGGTGTTCCGGCCAAAGTGATAGGCGAGACCAATTGCACGAATTCGCCTTCGCTGGTCATGGACCAGCGCCTCGAAGTCAGCGGCGACTATTCGATCTAAGACGGCTTAGCCGCCGCTGTAGAGCGCCTCGTCTTAGAAGGAAACCCGCAGCTTCGGCTTCGCCGCCTTCAGCTTATCCACACCAGCGCCGGTTACATGTGACTTGCGTAGGCCCAGGCTGCGCAATTTCGGCATTGATAGGAAGACCGCGATGCTGGCGTCCGAAACCCGGGTATTGCCCGCGATAATCCATTGAATCTCTGGATGACCTCGGAAATAGGCGATGCCCTTGTCGCCGATATCGAGCCCTCTCATCCACAACGTTTTTAGCGTCTTTATCTGGGCGATCGACTTCAGACCCACGTTGGTTATGCCGGTGCTGTTGATCATCAGAGATTTCAAATGGGGCAGGGTGGCGATCGCTACCGCACCCTTGTCGGTGATCCGGGTGCTCCAGATGGCGAGGTTTTCCAGCGATCTGATCTTGGCGATCTCTATGGCCCCTTCGTCGTCTATGTTCGATTTCATTACAGTAAGCCGGGTGAGCGTTTTGGAGCCCGCCAATGCACCTATCTCGGTATTGATCTTGACGAATTGCAGATTGAGCGAGCTGAGGTTCCGCATCTCCGCGATCGCGGCAAGGCCCTTGGCTGTGATGCCCTTCGCCGAGCTGAGATTAAGACTACGCAGCCGAGGCAGGGTTTTCAGGTGCTCCAGCCCCTCGTCGCCGATCGTCGTGTCGCCCAAGCCGAGCGAGCTCAGGCTCCTGATTTTCGCCACGTGGACCATCGCATCGCCGCCAAGCGGCGTTCGATACAAGTTCAGCCGCCGAAGCGATCTCAATTCGACGATCTTGGCGAGGCCTTCCTTGGTTACGCTCGCCCGCGACAGGTTGAGGGAAGAAATTCCGTCGAGCTGTACCGCCATGGCGAGTTCCTCATCGCCGAAGCGTTGGTGCCCAATATTGAGCGAGCTCAATCTGGGTAACGCCTTCAGATGGGACATATCTTTGGTATTGAACTTCTTCGCCCTTGTGAGGTCGATCGAGTAGGCTTTGCGCACAGTTTCGGGAGTCCACGGTTTGCGCCGGTATTTTAGGCCGATGCTGTTGAGCCAATCGGCCGCTTCCTCCACGGCGCCGGCGCGCGTTTCGGAGTTGGGGGCGGCGACCAGCAGGATCGCCACCAGCCCCGCTAGGGTCAGCCGTAGTATGGATTGTGCGTGCATATTTTTTGTCCTCTGCGTTTGTGTGTTTTCCTGAACCCCACATTCTTGTTTTTCACTTTTTTGCCCGTCCCGGCACCTTTATCCGAAGCCGGATAGTCACGGTAACATAGACGCACGCTGGCCGCGGGCAATTCGTTCAGCAAACTTTGATTCTGCTGCGGGTTATTGCGCACGACCGCAGCGCGCCTGATATCATGGGCTTGCGAACAGTTTCATGCAGGCGAATGAACTAAGAGATATGGCCAAATACACCTACGATTTCTTTGTCATCGGCGCCGGCTCCGGGGGTACCCGCGCGGCCCGCATCGCGGCCGCACACGGTGCTCGGGTCGGCGTTGCCGAGGACCTCTATCTCGGCGGCACGTGCGTGAATGTCGGTTGCGTACCCAAGAAGCTGTTGGTCTACGCATCGCACTATGCCGAGGATTTCGAGGACGCTGCCGGCTTTGGCTGGAGCGTCGGTGAACGTGAGCACAACTGGGCGAAACTGATCGCCAACAAGGACAAGGAGATCGCGCGCCTCAACGGCATTTACCGTCGTCTGATCGAGGGCGCCGGGGCGAAGATTTACGACGCCCGCGCGGTGCTCGAAGATGCAAACACGATCTCGGTCGGCGGGGAGCGTGTGACCGCGCAGACTATCCTCATTTCTACCGGCGGCTGGCCGAGCGTTCCCGATGTCCCCGGCAAGGAGCATATCGTCACCTCGAACGAGGCCTTCCATTTAGAAACCTTGCCCGATCGGATCGTCGTCGTCGGCGGCGGTTACATCGCCGTCGAGTTTGCCGGTATCTTCCACGGCCTGGGCGCAAATGTGACGCAGCTCTATCGCGGGCCAATGTTTTTGCGCGGATTTGACGACGACGCCCGCGCGTTCGTGGCCGAGGAGATGCTGAAGAAAGGCATCGATCTGCGCCTAATTACTAAAGTCGAAGCCATCGCCAAACAAAAAGATGGCTCGCTGCTGCTCGACATCGCCGGCGGCGGAACCATCGAGACCGACCTTGTCATGTACGCGACCGGCCGCCGCCCCAACACCTCTGGCATCGGTATAGAGAAAGCCGGCGTTGCCCTGAACGAGCGCGGCGCAGTGATCGTCGATAAGGACTGGCGCACCAACATCGACAACATCTACGCCATCGGCGACGTCACCGACCGTATCCAGTTGACCCCGGTCGCGATTGCCGAGGGTCACGCGCTGGCCGACCGGCTCTACGGCGAGCCAGGGCGCGGGGTCAGCTACGAGTTTGTTGCCTCTACCGTGTTCAGCCAACCCAGCCTCGGCACCGTCGGGCTGACCGAAGCCGAGGCGCGCGCACGGTACGGCGAGGTCGATATCTACAAATCCGACTTCAAATCGATGAAGCACACTCTTTCAGGCCGCGACGAGCGAACGCTGATGAAATTGGTGGTCGAGCGATCGAGCGACCGCGTCGTCGGTATCCATGTCGTCGGCCCCGACGCTGGCGAGATCATCCAGGGCTTCGCCGTGGCGCTCAAGGCCGGGGCGACCAAGGCCGTCTTCGACGCCACCATCGGCATCCATCCGACGGCGGCCGAGGAGTTCGTTACCATGCGCGAGCCCGAGCCCGAACCGGTGCTGAAGGCCGCGGAGTAAGTGGCTTGTCAGCAGGGCAGTCCGCCCGCTTCGAGGCAATGCAGGGCAGCGTAGAGATGGTAGAGGGCGTCTATCGGCGCTTGACCAGCCGCCCCCGGCACCGACGTATTGGCGTTGCCAGCGAAGGCTGACATGAGTCGTTGCGCCAAAACATCGAGCGTTACGTCCAGTTGATCGATAAAATGTCTCGCTTTTTTCGGTTGCGGGTCGAGTACGGCGAGCCGCGCCAGAGCTTCGCAGACCATTGCAGTCGGCAGGGATTCCGAGCTGTCGCTTACCCATTGATCGTTCCAATGTTCTAGGACGCGAATTGCCGCGGAAAGTAATCGCGTCTCGCGCGTGACTTCCCACCCGCGAAGGAGGCCGCAAAGGGCGTGTGCGGGAGCGGTCAGGCGGGTGCCGGGCCTGCGGCGCCGTTCGCCGAGAAGCATGCCGGATAGC
>JAPULJ010000272.1 GCA_027295145.1 Alphaproteobacteria bacterium
GAGGCTGAGCCGTTGGCCGTGCGCATCGGCATCGCCACCGGCTCGGTGGTGATTGGCGACATCGTTGGCGAGGGTGGCGCGCAAGAAGCTGCCGTATTGGGGGAGACGCCGAATCTGGCGGCCCGCCTGCAGGCGATTGCCGAGCCGAACACCGTTGTCACTGCCCAAACGACGCATACGCTGGCGAGCGGCCTGTTCGACTACGACGCGTTAGGCGAACACTCGCTCAAGGGCATCGAACGGGCGACCGAAGTGTGGCGGGTGGTTGGGGAACGGCGGGCCGAGAGCCGGTTCGCGGCCATGCACGCCAGTGCGCTCACGCCACTGGTCGGCCGCGACGAAGAGATGGAGATGCTGACCCGCCGTTGGCAGCGGGCGAAGGACGGCGCGGGACAGGTGGTGCTGCTGGCCGGCGAGCCGGGTATCGGCAAGTCGCGCCTCGCTCGTACGCTACAGGACACAGTTGCCGACGAACCCCATACAAGGCTGCTGTTCCAGTGCTCGCCGCACCACACCAGCTCGGCGCTCTATCCGGTGATCGCTCAGCTTGAAAGGGCCACGCTCATCGAAGCGGGCGAGCCGGTCGACGCCAAGCTCGACAAGCTGCATGTCCTGCTCGCGCAATCGGGGCAGTCACAGGACGAAGCGATGGCGTTGATCGCCGCGTTGCTGTCGATTCCGACAGAGGAACGCTATCCGCTACCGGAGTTGACGCCACTACAGCAAAAGGACCGCACGTTGGCGGCACTGAGCGGGCAACTGATCGGATTGGCGGCGCAGCAACCGGTGTTGTTCATTTTCGAGGACGCCCATTGGATCGACCCGACCTCGCTCGAGCTGTTGGAGTTGGCCGTCGAGCGAATCAAGGATTTGCCGGTGTTGATGATCATCACCTACCGGCCCGAGTTCGCGGCGCCCTGGGTCGGTGGCGCTCATGTCAGTTTGCAGGCGCTCAGCCGCCTGGCGCCACACGACTGCACGCGAATGGTCGAACGGCTGACCGGTGAGCGGACGCTATCGCCGGAGATCCTCGCCCAGATCGCCGAACGGACCGACGGCGTGCCCCTGTTCATCGAAGAGATGACCCGCTCGGTACTGGAAATGAGCGCAGATTTTGGCGACGCTCCCGCAGTTACCGGTCAGAGCGTCGATCTCGCCGTTCCGACGAGCCTTCAGGATGCGTTGGAAGCGCGGCTCGACCGCTCGCCGGCGGTGCGCGAAGTGGCGCAGGTCGGCGCTGCGATCGGCCGCGAGTTTCCCTACGATCTGCTGGCGCGTGTTGTGTCCCTGACAACGGTGGAACTGGACGCCGCGCTCGACGACTTGGCCGGCTCCGGCCTGATTTTCGCCCGCGGCGCGCCACCTAATGCGAGCTACACTTTCAAGCACGCGCTGATCCAGGACACAGGCTATTCCTCTATGGTGCGCGGAACGCGGCACGACACCCACAAACGCATCGTGGATATACTCCTCGAGTTGCGGCCGGAGACAGCCGAGACCGGTCCGGAACTCCTGGCGCATCACTACACTGAAGCCGGACTGCTGGACGAGGCAGTCGACTGGTGGACCCGCGCCGGTAGGGCAGCCGCTGCGCGTTCGGCCAATCCGGAGGCCGTGGCGCTACTGGTACGTGGTCTCGACTTGGTTGCCGAGTTACCGGTGGCCGAAGCGCGCGATCGGCGCGAATTGGCCCTGCAGACGGCCCTCTTTGGCCCGCTGATCACCGTAAAGGGCCAGACCTCGCCGGAGCTGGAAGCCGCTTTCAACCGCTCACTGGAACTCTGCGAACACGTCGACGCGCCAACTGAATGGTTTCGCGCGACAGTATCGAAATGGTTGTTCCATGCTATGAGTGAAGAAATGACCGCGGCGTTTGAGGTGGCTGAAACCTTTATGCAACGGGCAGAGCTTGCCGCCGATGATGGGGTGTTAGTAGTCGGTAAAGGTATGTTTGGCCGGTCACTATTTTGGCTGGGTCGGTTGCCCGAAGCCTTGGAGCACATCGATCAGGCGCTGACGACGTTCGACCGCGAACGGCACGGCCATTTAATGCTCGATTACGTTTACGATCCCGAGGTGACGATCGAGGCCTATCGCGCTGCTACGTTGTGGTTACTCGGTTGGCCCGACACGGCGCGGGAGTCGAGCGATCGCGCTGTTTCTCAAGCGCTTGAGCTTGGGCACCTCGCTTCGCTCGTTCCCACCTTGTGTTGGGGAGGTGTATTCCCCCATACGATGCTTCGCGACATCCGCGCCATGCGACAAATCGGCAAACACATAGACTTCGTAATCTCGCAGCACGACATGCCCGTTGTTAAAGTCTGGGCAAGGATGGTGTCCACATTGGTCGAAATCTCCGCTCGTCCCACATTACGTGCGGCGACTGAGCTGGGCGACGGAATAAGTCTATTTGTGAAGGCCACGCGCGGGCCATCAATGTTAATGCCTATGCTTTATTGCTGGTTGGCGGAGACCTATCTTGCGGTCTGCGAGCCTGCCCAAGCGCTGGAAGCGCTTACTGTCGGCTTGGAACTTACCGTGGCGAGCGAGGAACGCTGGAGCGAAGCGGAAATTCACCGTATTCGCGGGCTGGCCCTTGCCGTGGCGGGGGGTTCAGAAGCGAACGGCGAAGCGGAAGCTTCAATGCTCAAGGCGCTCACGGTGGCCAAATCGCAAAGCGCGAAATCTCTTGAATTGCGGGCGGCGACATCGCTGGCGCGTTTGCTGCGCGATCAGGGCCGGTTGGTAGAGGCGGACGAAATCCTGGCGCCAGTCTATGGCTGGTTCACCGAGGGCTTCGGCACGCCCGACCTACGAGACGCCAAGGCCCTGCTCGACGAGCTTTCGTAGGTCGGAATCGCACCAATATGTTGCAGTGCAAGAGTCCGCTTTTGGCTATTAACGGACATTGTCGGACCTGCCTGAAATGTCCGTTATCGGGGGTAAAGCGGACATAATTACCGGGAAAGCGGACATCGCGCCCGCGCGTGGTCGCGCTGTTAATGGCCCTCGGCACTTCAATGGCGGAGGCCGAGCCCGAGGGCTTCACGTTTATTTACGAAACAGAAGATTTTTTTGTCTAACAAGGGATCTGATATGGCGAAAAGATCCAAAATCGAGGCCATCGGCGTCTCGTGGTTCACCGCTGAGACCTGGCTGCGGCTGCGCTAGGTGGTGGACAGCACCGAGGCCGATCTACTGCCCGCCACCTATGACGAATGGATCGCCCTGGCCGAGCCGCGCTTTGCGCAGCATATCGCGAACGGCCTGCCCATGGAGCGCGTCCTGATCGATCCCTACGAACTGGCCGCTTGGTGTGAGTTGAACGACCTGCCGATCGACGGCCGCGCTCGCTCCGTGTTCGCCGCATACGTCATGGCGCGTCGGGCAAGGGCGCATTGATGTTGGATGGCCCCAAAACCACCCGGAAGAGGCCCAGGTGCCGCCTAAGCAACGTATACGTTGCCAGTGGTGCGATGAGGCGTTTACCCGACGGATTGGACGGGGGAAAGCCCCAGCGCTTCTGTCAGCCGAAATGTCGCGCCAAGTTCCACAGGGCGGCGCGGATATGGACCGAACGGGAAATCGCAGAAGGGCGGCTCAGCGTCGCGGAATTGAAGGTAGTGTTGTGATGAATAAATTGCCGAAGTCCGAATGGTTGTATGAGTTAAGTCAAGATGGTCAGTTTTTGGCCGTGGGCGCACACGAAATACGCGGTATCATTTACTGGACGAAGTACGCCCTATCAGATCTTCCGAATGACTTCGTCAGTATCGAAGATCTTGAACTCATCGGGATCGTCGGTGGGGCTGACGAGACGGCCATCAGTGAGGCGGAGTAAGGGTATCGGCTTACCCTTGGCAATCGACGTGCCGCCGAGGTGTCGGGTTTTTGTGATGGGTATGGATTTCACCACCATGAATATCTCTCCATCATCGGTCTCAACCTCAAAACGATCAACTTCCCTGTAATCCCTTTCCATAACAACTCCCCCATCGGTTGCTGACACGCCGATGGTAGGCGGACGGGGCTGGGAGGGCGAGTCTATCCCCCAAGAAAAGTGGCACTTCCAACTTCCATTCCAAGCCAGAACCGAACATAGGCATAAATTACGCAAACGATTGCCGAAGCCACGCAGAAATATTGAAACCGCTCCCAATTACTGGTGTGTGGCCCTCGCTCGACCCACCGCCACAAGCTCCGATTTTCTGCTAACGCAGACAAATATCCGAAGCCGGTGGCCAACACGCCCGAAAAGGCGCCGATAACAAAATGGCGGAGAGAGGTAGCCGGATCCGACAGGATTGTGGAAGCCCCATCTTGTTTGGCGAAGAAAGCCAGAACAGCAACTGCGGCAGCGCCGTTTAGTAGGATTGCCGACTTCAGGGCGGTTGCAGCAAATTCGGTACTGGTCCGCCAGCTTTCAAGAATCTCATCTATTCGATCCTTGCGTCTGTCCCAATACTCTTTGGCTTTTTTGTCGCTCACAATCTCCAACCTTCGATGCTATCAGTGATAGTAACTTGACCCTGACCCCGACTCCGCACCAGCGCATCGCGGAGACGGCGGCCCGACAGGATGCTCGAACACCCTGCCGGGCCTTGCCACCACCGGGTGCACGCCGCCCCAGTAGCGGCATCGAACCCATAGCACATATAGCCACGGCTCCATTCCGCTTGACCGTGAGTCGCCGTCCGCGCATCGCGAAGACGGCGGCCCGACAGGGCTGGTTAACGAAAAGCCCTGCCGGGCCTTGCCACCACCAAGGTCCCCAAACATGCCCCTGGTAGCGGCCGCAAATCCTAGCACACACGCCGCGGCTTCCAGTCCGCTTGACTCCGAAGAAGGTGGCCCGACAGGGTTGTCCGAACAACCTGCCGGGCCTTTGCCA
>JAPULJ010000273.1 GCA_027295145.1 Alphaproteobacteria bacterium
CCGCGGCAAATAGACCTCCAAGATGCGCTCGGTGCGCTCGATCGAGTGCCCCGAAATGGCCGCGATTTCCGGCGTCGTACAGCCGGCCTCGCCCAGGCGCACGATGGCCGTCCGGCGCAAGTCTCGCGCCTGGAGGTGGTCGAGCCCGGCCTGGGCGCGGATGGCGCTGAACGCGTGCCGCCAGACGCCCTCACCAAGCCGCTGGCCGTTTGGGGCGGCGACCATGTTCATGCCGTTGGCCCGCTTGCGCGCATCGTCGAGGATATCGAGCAGGCTCGATGGGCAGTCGATCCAGACGAGCTTCGATGTCTTCTCCTGGGTCACCCGAATCTTGTGGCCGTCGTAGGCGCCCCATTGCATTACCCGGCAATCACCAGGCCGCTGCGCCGTGTTCAACATCAATTCGAAGTGCAGCGCGACGGCCTCGCCATGGGGCGCGCCGGCACAGTGGGCGAGGAATTTCTTGATATCGGCATCTGACCAGATCGCGGCTCGCTTGCCCGCCTGTTCGAGGCCAAGTTGGCTCGCCGGGTTTCGGTCGATCAGGTCGTAATCCCAGGCCACGTCGAGGATGCGTTTCAGCACTGCACCACAATGCACCTTGCGGCCTTTCGATGGAATCGCCCGCAGGATATCACGCACCGCCGCGCGCCCGAGCGCGGTCACCGGGCGGTGGCCTTGGATGCGGTCGAGCGACTGTAGGTATGGCTCATACATCCGTCGCGTGCCTACGGCCAGCTTCTGCCAAGCCGGCGAGGCGCGATACTCGGCAACGGCCCAGCCGATGCTGCCGAACGCCGGCTCGGCCGGTCCGGTGTCGCCCCGCTTCTCCGCGTCGGCGCGCTCATTCAGCCGCTCAGCCTCGGCGATGCGTTCGGCCTCGGTGCCGAGCAGGCGGCGCGGCGGGAATCCCCGCCGCTCCCAGTAGAAGCGGCTTTTTCCGTTCCGATTCTTTTTCTCAACGACGTATCGCATTCGTACCAACATCGCTCCACTTAGCCTCCCGTTGCTCCTTGTCGCCGTTAGCGGCGATCATGCTGGACAATCTCTCAAGTACGGCCGCGGCGCCTTGTGCATCGGGCCATGAGACTTCGCCCTTCCATGCCTTCCGATAGACCCGCGCACACTCCTCGGTGCATTGCTCGGGTGTGTCGAGCTTGCCGATCCGGCGGGTCATGCTAGGCTGCCCACCGTTTCTGGCTCTCAGCTGCTCGGTCAGAGGCAGGGTTGTTGGCTTCACACATCGTCGTATACATCGATTGTTTGGGACCCCGGATCTAGGCCAAGACCCTTATCGACAGCGGCCATAACTTCGAACACATTGATGAACGAGACAGAAGCGCCGAAGGGTTCCATTACATCCCTGAAGAATTTCGCCCCGTTATCTCTGGTGATCGGAGTCACAACGCCAGTCCTGGGTTTAATTGCGAAGTAGAGGGGTAGATCGATTATCGCCGCGTCTAAACCTTTGTCATCGGAAGCCATGTGGAACCTGTGTATCTTTTTCATCATCGCCAAAAACTT
Source organism: Alphaproteobacteria bacterium (assembly GCA_027295145.1). GTDB lineage: Bacteria > Pseudomonadota > Alphaproteobacteria > JAPULJ01 > JAPULJ01 > JAPULJ01. The sequence continues at coordinate 1,525 of JAPULJ010000273.1, forward strand.
GTTGGCCATCTTCTCGGCCTGATCAAGGCTGGCGCCGCATTTCCTTAGTTCTGCCATCATAACCGCTTTGGTCACGGTCGGCCGACTGAACGTCCGCGGTCCCCCGCGGCCTTTCGCCCGCCCCCCAGCCTTCAAGCGCCCTTCGGAAACCCACATTCGGAGCACGCCGGAGTTCACATAGCCGTCCGATGCCCGCTCGATATCTTTTCCCGTGTAGGGATAAACCTTACTCATTTCCGAACCAGTTTTGCAATTCGACTTGCAAGTTACCCTCATGCAAGATATATTGCAATAAGAAAATTCCGCCACCCAAAAGGAGTCTCCCATGCCGAACATGAGCAAGGGCGAGCGCGACGATCTGCAAAGGCTGATCCGGCATCGCGAAAAGGCTCAGAAGTCCGCGGCTAAGCTCCGTTCGCGTAACTTGCTCGCCGACTTCGAGAACCAGATCGCGGCACAATATTCGTTTGATGATGATGCGGTGTGGGCCGCAGCTCAGAAAGCCGCCGAGGCAGAAGTCGCCAAGGCTCAGAAGCGCGTCGCAGCCCAATGTCAAGAACTTGGTATTCCGGCGAGATTCGCGCCCAGTCTCGGACTCCACTGGGTCAACCGCGGCTACGACAATCTGGTCGAAGGGCGGAGAAAAGAGTTGCGACGGGTCGCCGAATCGCGGGTCGCGGCGCTTGAGCAGGAGGCCGTTGTGCAAATCGAACTGGCGTCCGTCGAAGCACAAACCGAGATAGCCATCGCAGGCCTTCCGGGTGATGCCCCGCTGGGCCATGAGGCGGCGCATGTGAAGGTTCAACACCGTCACCGGGAAGCCTTTGAAAAGCGCGCTGTTCCGCATGACCTCGCCCCAGAACGTGCCCGCCGGCTGCCCGGCCGTCAGGAACGCGCGCACCCGTTGCGTGGTCTCGACGATGGCGAACTTGCTCTCGACGAAGATCGCCTGCTGCAGCTTGTTGGCCGCCTCTACGCGATCGCGCCCGGTCCCATGGCTGGCCACGTCCTCGGCTCGGATGAAGGTCGCGCGGGTCTCGGGATCGCGCCACTGCGGAGTGCTGCGGATCATGTCCCAATCGTCCGGCGTGATGCCGTGGCGCTGGAAGGAATTTCGCAACGCTTCGGGCAGGTTCCTGAACTGCCGGCCCGCCTGGGAGGTGATAAAGCCGAGCATTTCACTTTGGAAGGCCCAGCGCCCGGCCTCGGTCCAGGGCGACAACAAGGACGCCCGCAGGACCGTATCGGTGACTTTCTGTGCCCACTCGCTGCCCGTCACCTCTCCGAGAATTCTTTGGGCGCCGATGGCGCGCGAGGCCCAGCCCTGTGCGGTGAAGCCCAGGCGCACCGCCTGCGCCCTCTCGGCCGCGCCTGTGGGCAGGAACAGGCGGAGGTGACTCGCCAGCACCTTGGAAGCCGAGAGGCCGTTCATGCGCGCCGTGACGGCCGTGAGCGCCATGTCGGCGAAGGAAGAGAACCAGGCCCCGCCCAAGACGGCACTCACCACGATATTGCGGTTCGCCTGGGAGATGTTGGCCACGATGCCATTCTCGGCAATGGCGGCCCGGCCGGTTACCTGATTGAACAGCGCTTCGAGTTGGCTCTTGGGCGTATTGATCTTGTTGGTGGCGCGCGCCGCGGCACGGCCGCT
>JAPULJ010000274.1 GCA_027295145.1 Alphaproteobacteria bacterium
CCCCTTCGACACCGGGGTGCCGCTTAGTTTAGGCCCTAATGATCGACGATTTCGCAACCATCGAACATCTGCGTCGGCAAGTGCTATATACTGGTTTTTTTTTGATACATCGGGCTACCAAATCACCAAGATTACGTCTGTCTGATCCAAGCGGCACCAGGACCCGTTTGCGTGGCGGCGGGTACATGCCAAACCCCGAATATGGGACCCGCGTGCTTACCTAGTGCTTACCCGAAATTGACTTGATCTTGATTTATAGGCAGTATGACCTGCTAACCTATTGAAAAGATTGGCGCGCCCCAGAGGATTCGAACCCCTAACCTCCTGATCCGTAGTCAGGTGCTCTATCCAGTTGAGCTAGGGGCGCGCAAGCGGCGGCGGGTGCGGTTCCTTCCCTCGCCGCGAAAGGCGCCGGACGTTACTTGATCGCGGGTCGGGCCGCAAGACTGCGCCAGCAATTCGCCCAGAATGAATTTCCTTGATACGAGGGTTAGCGAATATCGTTGCGCCCACACGGCCCCGCCAATATGGTCGGGCGCCAGTCAAACGAGGTCCGGCACGGCCCCGCCTAGTCCCTAATATTTGGCGCGCGCAACCACGCGATCAAGCGATGTCTCAATGACCGTGAAGCGATCCATATCATTCTTCATCTGCGTTGTTGTTGCGGCCCTATTGATGGGTTGCTCGGCCGCCGACGACATCGTGTTCAAAGCCTTCGCCGGAGAAAGACCGGGCGAGAAAGGCTCGATCCCAGATGCCATTGCCACCGGTCCCCTCGCCTCGCCGCCGCCTCCGCTCGGCCGCACGCGCTTCCGCAATCCCGCCACGAGGAAGAAGCCCCCAGCGGCCAAAGGAGCCACCGAAGCCCGCCTGCGGGCCGGCCATACAAGCCTGAAAAGCCGCATCTTCCGGCACGATGACGAGCTCGAACGCCTGCGCCGTTCGGTGGCGCTACATTACAAAGCCTATCGCAAGGCGATCGAAGGTTTCGAGTTGAGGAAAAAGAAAGCACTTCCTCTGAGCGACGATGAATATCGCTCGAACATGGCCGAGGCGCGCCGCCGGCTAGCGCGGGTCAATGGCGATTTGCTCAAGCTCAACATGATCGCCGCCAAGGTCAATACCGACGCGGCCCAGGCAAGCCAGCTGCAGCAGGAAGTTCGCGCCACGCGCGCAGCCGTCCGCGGTGCCGAGGGTACGGCGTTAACGGTGCTCGAGAAAGAGGTCAACGCGACGGTCAGTACAACCCACCGCATGCTTGCCGAAATCCATCTCGATATCAGCGGACAGTCGACTTACACCAACGAACAGAGCCGCGGCCTCGATCAGCTGGCCGCGGTAGTCGCCGCGGAGACGCCGGCGGGCACCACTTCAGGCACGGGCGCACGGAACAAGCCGGCCGGCACGATCGCCTCCGCATCGGCGCCGATCAAGCGCCCGCGCTCTAGCCGGCCGCTGGTCCGCATCCGTTTCGCAGCGTCCAAGGTGGCCTACGAGGCGCCGCTCTACGAGGCGCTCAAGGCAGCACTGGCCAAACGCCCCGGCCTCGAATTCGAGGTCGTTGGAGTGACGCGTACGCCGGCGGGGCGGGGCAGCGCATTGAGCAACGCCCAGCAGGTCATGTTCTCTATGGCCGAAATGGGGGTACCGCCGGACCGGATATCGGTCAGCTCGGCGATTAACCCCAGGGTCACCGCAGACGAGGTCCGTCTCTACGTGAGATAGATTTAATTGTTCCCTCAAGCGCCGAGCGGCCGCTGCTGAGCTTGCAGGAATATACAACCGATTATTCCTATGACCGGTTGGTCCAAACCCGGGTTTCACCGGCCGGTAAAATCCGGATCCCGTTTTTCGAGATATGCTTGCACTGCCTCGTGGAAATCCTCGCCGCGCTGAATGAGCGCAAACTGGTCACGGTCCATGGCGCTGACCGCCTCAGCCAGCGGGTGGGCAGCTAGCTCGATGGCCTGTTTGCACATGCGCACGGCTACCGGCGGCAGCGCGGCGATGCGCTGGGCCATTCGGGTGGCCGCCTCGACCGCCTTGCCCTTGGGCGCGAGCTCGTCGGCGAGCCCCCAGTTGACCGCCTGCGCCGCCGCGATGCGCTCGGCCAAGACGATGATGCGCTTGGCCTTGGCCGGACCCAGCAGGGCCGTGATACGCGGCACCGAGCCCCAGCTCATATTCATGCCGCGCTCGATTTCCGGGGTGTAGAGGGTTGCGCCCTCGGCGACGACACGGAAATCGCAGGCCACCGCCAGCGCCACCCCACCGCCGATGCACCAGCCTTCGATGGCAACGATGGTGATGGGTTCGAGCCCGGTCCAGGCAGCACACATGCGGCGACCGGCGCGCAGGCGCTGACGCTGCTCGGCCAGTCCAACTTCAGTGAGGGCATGGGTCTCAGGGTCTTTGAGATCGAAACCGAGAGTGAAGAGGCCCGCAGCTCCGGTTAGGATCACGGCCGAAATATCGGCATCTGCGTCGAGGGCGAACGCTGCATCGGTCAGCTCGGCGATCACCTCGAACGACAAGGCGTTGGCCTTATTGCCTCGGTCGAAGCGAACGGTGGCGATCCGCCCTTCCCTGCTTGTGCTGACGAATTTGCCGGCCATGTTCTCTCCTCCCAAGCTCTTCGTGCGTTCCGCTCAGAACCCTGCCGCCGTGCCGTCACAGCGCGGATCGTTGGCCCCCTCGATCAGGCCCGAAGGGTGCAGGACAATAGCCCCGGCATGGCCCATCAGATCGGTGAAGCCAGGTTGCATGGCGATCTTGTGCACGGCCTTGCGCAACGCCGCGACCGCCTCCGGCGCGAAACGGTCTTCGAGGCGCAGCTCGACACTGGGCTCGCCCCAGGTGCGGCCAAGCACCCAGCGCGGCGCGGTGATCGAGGCCTGCAGGTCCTGGCCGAACATGGCGTAGCGGGAATAGACCGCGCTCTGGCTCTGGGGCTGACCCTCGCCGCCCATGGCACCGTAGACCATGACCCGCCCGTCCGCGAGCAG
>JAPULJ010000275.1 GCA_027295145.1 Alphaproteobacteria bacterium
GAAACACACCCTTGGCCAGAGTGAACCACCCCAGAATCGTAATGATCACTCTCCAATCAGCGCTCCATACGTTGTGGCTAACCACAATGAGCAGACCCAAAACCAGTGCGATGAAGCCTGACAAAACCACGACCGCCAGGCTCTCAGAGAATTCCTTGATCAACCTTGGGAAATGCCGTCGATTAAGTAGAACCGCGGTGCACACAAGAAGTAGATAGAGCCCCAAAACTTTTGACAAGAAAATCGATAGTTCCATATCGTCCTCTGTTCTTAACGAGTCACCTCGCACCCCGTCAATCACCCTGAGAGGCTAGGAGTCTGTCCCACAGAAAAAACACAGGAGGGGTGGAATGTTTGGGAACGGACGTACGAAACTAGAGCCATGGGGACAAGTTATCGCGAGTACCATCCCGAACAGCCGTTCTTGTTGCCGCCCTCGCCGCAACAGTGGCTGCCGGAAAATCATCTCGCCTATTTCATCGCCGATACGCTTGGGCAAATCGATCTCAGCCCGCTTCATAAGCGCTACCAAGGCGACGGACGCCGCAACCGGCCCTACCATCCGGTGATGCTGCTCACCCTGCTCGTCTACGCCTACGCCACGGGGGTTTTTTCGTCGCGCAAGATCGCCCGCAAGATCGACGAGGACGTCGCCTTCCGCGTGCTCGCCGCCGGCAACCGGCCCGACTTTCGCACCATCAATCGCTTTCGAGCGCAGCATCTCGAGGAGTTCAAGAAGCTGTTCGTCGAGATCGTGCGACTCGCCAAACGGACGGGTTTGCTGAAGCTGGGTACGGTGGCGCTCGACGGCACGAAAGTCAAAGCCAACGCCTCGAAACACAAGGCGATGAGCTACCAGCGGATGGAGGAAGAAGAGGCGCGGCTGGAAGCGGAGATTCAACAACTCATCGAGCGCGCCGAACAAATCGACGCCGCCGAGGACGAGCTCTACGGCGAGGCGAGGGGCGATGAAATCCCGGCGGAATTGAGTCGCCGCGAAAGTCGCATCGAGAAGATCCGCGAAGCCAAGGCGGCGCTGGAAGCCGAGCAGGCCGAGGCGGACCGGGCCAAGGGGCGGCGTCCCGACGACGAGCGGGCGGCGAGCGGCGAGCGTCCGCAAGGAGGGCGCTCGAAATACAAGCGGGAATTCGGCGTGCCCGAGCCGAAGGCGCAATGCAACTTCAGCGACCCGGAGAGCAAGATCATGAAGACGGGGCGGGGGTTTGAGCAGTGTTACAACGCGCAAGCGGCGGTGGAGGAAGGGGAGCAGTTGATCGTGGCGGCGACGCTGGGAGCGAACGCGGCCGACAACGGCTATTTGATCGAGCTGGTCGACGAGATCAAGAACAATACGGGGCGCAAGCCGCGGCGGGTGTTGGCGGACGCGGGGTACAAGGGCGAGCGGAATTTCGAGGAACTCGAGCAGCGCAAGATTCGCGGCTACGTGGCGCTGGGACGCGAGAGCGGCCAAGGCGGCGAAGCGTCAACGAAGGCGGACGGGCCGGCGACCGAGCGGATGCGCAAGCGATTGCGAGACCAACGGGGACGCCAGCGTTATCGACGAAGAAAGGCGCTGGTGGAACCGGCGTTCGGATGGGTAAAGCAAGTCTTGGGATTTCGGGAATTTTCGATGCGGGGCTTAGAGAAGGCGCGAGGCGAATGGAACTTAGTGACGGCGGCGTTAAACCTGCGACGGATGGCGCGCATGAAGGTCGTGCCGCAAGCGGCATAAAGCGTCGGCGGGCGCCAATCCCGCAACCAATCGAAGAGATCGAGCTGCCCGGCCAACGCAAACAGCGCTCCACGAACCAATAGAAATGGAAATCGCGACCCATCACCCTCGACCCCTACTTTTCTGTGGGACAGACTCCTAGCCTGCATTTCTCACCAGGTGGCGAGGCGAAGTGCGTGAGAGGGCTGTCAGTACGAGGCACGGGCCGCCTGGCGCGCGGAGGCGTACTTGAACAGTACGGTGAGCACGGCAGGCAACCGTAACGAAGTAATGACAGGCCTATCGCGTGCTTTGGCCGTCAGCTGGTGAGAAATGCAGGCTAGATTCCGGTCGCCGCTTCGCGGCTGTAGTCGTTCGCAAGATCACGGGCTGGGGCCTAATCCCCGATCCGTTCGAACCGGGCTAAGGGGAGTTTTCAGGCCCGGTGAACCGGCTTCGGGGGCGAGCTCGCGTGACGCATCGATACAAACGAGTGTCGCTTCGGCCGGCCTGGTAGCGGCGCTAACGGAACCTTCACGCAGTCTCAGGGCTTGAGCAGTAATTTGCCGGTCGTCAGCCGGGCGGCCAGTTTGCGTTGGGCTTCGCCGGCTTCCGAGAGCGGGAACGTTTCGCCGATCTCGACCTTCACCTTGCCGGAAGTCACCCAACCGAATACATCCGAGGAACGTTGCTCGAGATCCTCCCTTGAAGCGGCATAGTGCAGCAAGCTGGGGCGCGTCATGAACAGTGAACCTTTTTGGGTTAACGTTAGCGGTGCGATCGCCGGCACCGGTCCGCTGGAATTGCCGAAGAAGACCATCATGCCGCGCGGGCGAAGACAGTTGAGGCTGCCTTCCCAAGTGGTTTTGCCGACCGAATCGTAAACAACATCGACGCCCGCACCGTCGGTCAGCCGTTTGACCTCTGGTTCGAAGTCCTGCTGAGTGTAGAGGATGACTTCGTCGGCTCCGGCACGGCGGACTTTTTCCGCCTTTTCCTCGGTCGAGCACGTCCCGATCACCCGAGCGCCAAGCATCTTCGCCACTTGGACCAAGATGAGCCCGACGCCTCCCGCCGCTGCGTGCGCCAGCGCTGTGTGTCCGGGCTTCAGCGCGAATGTCGAGTGCGTCAAGTAGTGCACCGTCATGCCCTGCAGCAGCACCGCCGCGGCCAGGCTTGTATCGAGCCCCTCGGGCACCTTCACGAGGCGCGCCGCCGGTACCGCCGCCTGCTCGGCGTAGGACCCAACGACCCCGGTGTAGGCTACCCGATCGCCTACCGCGACTTCCGTGACGTCTGCTCCGACCGCCGTCACGACGCCCGCCCCTTCCTGCCCGTTCGTG
>JAPULJ010000276.1 GCA_027295145.1 Alphaproteobacteria bacterium
GGCGGAGCCCCTATACAAACAGGCCCTCGCGATCGCCGAGGACGCTCTCGGGCCGGACCACCCCGATGTAGGCGCAACACTGGACAGCTACGCCGACCTGCTAAGAAAGACGCGCCGCTACGAAGAGGCAACGGCAATGGAAATGCGCGCCAAGACCATCCGGGCCAAACGGCAGTAAACGTGCGCCCGGTGTCCCCGGAGAACTGTAACGAACATCTGCGCGAGTCCACGAATGACCGCTTCTGGCCGAAAGCAGCCGTTCGTGAATGTCCGGAAACGACCCATCGCAGACATTCATGACATGCATACCCATGAGCCGGGACCCTTTTCGTGTTTGATGATTTGCCTCAACGGGATGAGAACCCCAAGAGCTCGACACTAAATTGCCGGGAGCAATTTTGAGCGCTGCGACCGTCGTCCACCGACATGTGTAAGTTTTTGACCGCGAAATCAATTCCTCATTGTACAGACTTAGCCATAACGGGCTTGGCGAGCACTTCCAGTTTCTTCGCCGTCCCGATCAGCGTGTCACGTAGCCTGTTTTTCAAGGCCCATGGCCCGATGAGCGGCGGCACACGGAAACCCGGTACCAGTACGGCGTGATATATAACCCGCGTTTTGTTGTGCTCGGCACGAATCTGCCAGCGTTCCCATCCAGATGCAAAGTCGCTGTGTTCCGGGACCATTGTCGTGACGATGTCGCCATTGGGGCGGGTGACCACATCCTTAATTTGCTGGATGCCCTTGCAGAAAAACAGCGCGCAGGAATGAAAGCGCAGTCTGATACGCTGGCGTCCATCTGGAAAGGTCCTCAGCAGCTGACTCTCGCTGAGGGTGTCAGACAATCGGCGCCACTGTCTGTAGTCGCTCAGAAGCTCTCGGATGTCTGCCGGTTCGGCATCGATCAGCACATCAAAGGTAACAAAGTAGGTTCTCTTGCTGTGCGTAATCTCTAGATCAGAAATGCTGATCGCTGCCGCCGGCGCCATCCAGGACAACGCGATCGTAAAGGCCAGCAGCAACAAACCTCGAGCACTGATTCGCATATGATGACTACCCCTTTAGCAGGCAGATCGGTCGGTTCTTCCAGCTGGGCTGATCAAGAACCGAGACTCTCTTTGTGGAGGTCAACAGCGCCACCGTCAGCAGGCTAAATGCAAATACATGTGTGAAGGTGGGCAGGCTCTGTCCGAGCGAGCCAAATAACGTAGGAACCAATTGGAACAGGCTGAGATCGAAAAGGAAGCTCTGTTCCGGAGGCCGATCCACCAGGTAGACCAGCGTCCCCAAAACCAAGACACCCGGTCCGATCGCTATTCGAGCCTCGTACGACTTGGATTGTCTATAGAGTGGGGGTTGCATAATGACCGCGGGCCGTTTGCGCAAAGACTGATAGGAGACATTGCACAAGACATGCCATGCGCCCGCAGATGTAGAAAGGTCGCTCTTAGGCGGTACATTTCCCCCGATCAACGGTTGCCGGACTTATAGTTAGGCGCAGTAGGCACAAGAAGAGGAAAACGCAAAGGAAATGCTAGCGGTGTGCCTTCGCATTGCGATTGGGGGCTAGTGGTCGTGCTGTTCTCACTTTATCGGGCCGACGCTTACCGCGCAGGCGCCGCCGGGGGCTCAGTGAGCGCAGCTTTCCATTGTCGCCCGAACGTCCGCTCCTGGCCGAAAGCAATGGGATGGACTCCTCCTCCCCTAATCGGCATCTAGGTGCCACACTGGTAAGCGATACCACCAGTCAACGGAAAAGAGGAGTCCACGATGAAGATTATGCGCGTTGGTGTTGATTTGGCAAAGAACGTCTTTCAGGTCCACGGGGTTGATCGGACGGACAAGCCGGTGTGGTGTCGACGGCTAAGCCGGGAGAAATGGCTGAAAGTTCTGTTGGAGAAAGTGGAACCTGGGTGTGAGATTGGCATGGAGGCGTGTGCGGGCGCGCATCATTGGGCGCGTCAACTCCAAGCGCATGGGCTCACGGTCAAGATGATCGCGCCCCAGTTTGTAAAGCCGTATGTGAAGAGCAACAAGAACGATGCGAATGACGCCGAGGCAGTGTGTGAGGCGATGAGCCGTCCCACGATGAGGTTCGTCGCCGTGAAGAGCGTGGCCCAGCAGGATATCCAAGCGGTGCACCGCATACGCTCAGGCCTCATCGAGCAACGCACGGCCAAGGCCAACCAGATTCGGGGGCTGGTGGCCGAGTACGGTCTGGTTGCCCCGAAACAGCTGTCGCATTTGCGCGCGGCGCTACCGGGTTGGCTCGAAGAGGCTGAGAACGGCCTAACGAGCCGGTTCCGTCGGTTACTCGATGGGCTGTGGGGCGACCTGGTGGAGTTGGATACCCGGGTCGCGGAGCTTGACGCTGAAATTGACGCCATGGCGAAGAGCGACCCGGTGGCCCAGCGCCTGCAACAGCTTCGCGGGGTGGGGCCGATCACGGCGACGGCGCTGGTGGCGGCCGTGGGCAGCGCGGAGCAGTTCGCCAAAGGCCGCGATATGGCGGTGTCACTGGGATTGACCCCGAAACAGTATAGTACCGGCGGTAAAGACCGGCTGTTGGGGATCAGCAAGCGTGGCGATCCGTACCTGCGCAGCCTCCTGGTGCACGGGGCGCGCTCGGTGATCCGAACCGCCAAGGACAAGGACGACCGGCTGAGCCAATGGGTCATGAATCTGGTAGCGCGTAGTCATCCCAATGTGGCGGCGGTGGCCCTGGCCAACAAGACCGCCCGCATGGCCTGGGCGATGATCAGAAATGGCACTGATTACCAACCTGAGCGTGCGGCGAGCTGAGGTTGCCCGCTCGGAAAACGTGACAATGACGTTGTAACAAGGAGCCTATCGACGACGATTGCAAAGCAAGCCGAGTGATGGCGAACAGGTCGAACCGGCGCCGGCAGAACCCGCGAAGGTCCAAGTGCGAGAAGCACGACAAAGCAATGGGGAGCTGGCGCGCGAATAGCCCATCAGGGTCCAGCATTGTAAAACGATGCAGCCGTTAGAGACCGGATATACGTTAGCAGTCGAACCTCACCGCCCAAAAATCGGAGTGCTTGCAACTGAGGAGGAGTCCATATACGGACCTTCCGCAATCTCCGAAAAGGGAGTGTTTGATGCGCAGCCGTCGCCGAACCTCCTGGTTTCCCATCAGGTGGTCGCTGGAAGATGGCGGGCTAT
>JAPULJ010000277.1 GCA_027295145.1 Alphaproteobacteria bacterium
CTTGAAGCGCGGTTGCATAAGCGAGCAGCACGAAGGCCAGTCCGTAGCAGTGATTGGTGTTGTCTGAGCGTCGGCCGTCTTCGATCAGCCAAGTATAACCCCCGGTCTGCGGGTTCAGATGCGCCGCGCGCAGATAGGCAAGACCGTGACGGACGCCCGCAAGCAGTTCCGGCCGCCCGAACGCCGTCGCTGCCCTGGCGTAGTTGAATATGACGCGGGCGGAGGAAACCAGATGGCGCGTTGAACGATCATAGACCGTGCCGTCGTCCTTGAAGTAATGGAAAAAACCGCCGCTTTCGTCGATGCATCGCGGTTCGTAGAAGGCGAATATCGATCGGGCATGATCGAGAAGAAAGGCGGGGTCGCGAAAATTCGGGCGTGACAAAGTCATTTCGTCTTGAACGTTTGTGATCAGCTCGGGCCGCCATCAACCGATTTGATATCCGCTATTATCGGGCGAGAGTGTCAAATCGGCGTTGCGCGATTGTTCGATGACAAGGCGGGCATTTGGCACATCGCGTTGCCGGCGGAGGAGCCGTCCACAGCAACAACAGCAGACATGGGCGCAGGCTAGGCGATTGCGACCACAAGCCGATCGCAGATGCGGCCCTGAGCTAATGGTCAGGCTTTACGACCCATATCGATGCGCCTTGGCTACATTTTTGTCCATGTATGACACAAAGGATCGGGTAGTGGCCTGATTGGGGAGGAAGGAAGGGGGGTTGGTCTTCCTTGCCTCGGTCTACAATGGCATGCATAGTGCAATTTGGCGCGAGAAGAGGCCCATGTCTTACCAGGCAGGTCGATACTTCCGGCATTTCCAAGTTCGAGCAATGTTCCAGTTTGGATCCTGCTGGCTATCAATCGTGCCGTTATCGATCATCGCGAACCCGAATTCGCCAAGTTCTGAGACGGGGCGTTTGCGAAATTCAATACGAAGATTTCAAAAAGGGAGGAAGCAATGAGATACCTAAACTGGATCGGCGCCACTGTCGTCGGCGCATCGGTACTGGGGCTAGTCAGCACGTCCGCTGCCCAGGTTAAGGAGATCAATTTCGTCGAGGCGGTCCATAATCTTGGCTACATCAACCTCTATGTTGGCATACGTGCCGGCATCTTCGAGAAGAATGGACTGAAGCTCAATGTCTCGGCGGCGGGAGGAGATACCCAAGCCTTCGCCGCGGTGCTTGGCAAGAGTTCGCCCTTCGCCATCGGCGACGCGACGATGGTTCAGATGTCACGCGAGGCCGGCGGGCCGGGCATCGTGGTCGGAACCGTCGTGCAACGTGCCCATTACTTCGGCGTTTCGAAAAATCTTCCGATGCTGACAGACCCGAAGGAATTCAAGGGGCTGACGGTGGTGACCTCACCCGAGCCTAACACCAACTTTAGTGTCGTGAAAAAGCTGCTTCTCGACAACGGCCTAACACCACAGGTCGATACCAAGATCCTCCAAGTCAATCCGGGGACGGAAATCGGCGCTATGCTGGCCGGCCAGGCCGACATGGCGGTAGCTTACCAGCCGAGTGTTTCGTCAGCGGAAGCGCAAGGCGCGAAGATTGTCTTTGACTTCTCTAGCTATGTCGGCCCTTTCACTAACACCGGCATCATGCTCCTGCCCGAATATGCCAAGGAGAACCCCGACATTGTGCAGGCGTTGGTGACGTCGTTCGAAGAAGCCGGCCGCCTCGTCTACGCGGACCCTGCTTACGCCAAGAAAGTTGCGCGTTTGGAATTTCCTGATTTGGATGGTGCCATCGTCGACAAGGCGATCGACGCGGAGATCAAATATCTGATTCCGGCCGCAACCGTTGTGACGCAGGCGGACGCATGGAACAAGCTTATGGAGATGCAGAAATTCCTCGGCAACGTGAAATATTCGATTCCAATGGATCAGGTGATCGACAATTCCTTTGCTGAGAAGGCTGTGAAGGACGCCGAGAACGTCAAGGCTCCGCAATAATCGCAAGATAAAGCGACATACTCAGGATGAGCGGTGTTGCCGGTCGATCGATCACCAGAAAACCAACCAGTGGCGGATAGCCTAGATCCGCCACTGGTCGTTTCCAATCTCAAAAAAGTGTTCGGCGAGGAGGCCGATACACCCAGCGAGGTGATCGCTGACATATCTATCTCACTCGGGCATGGCGAGGTCGTCAGCGTCGTCGGACCATCTGGCTGCGGGAAGAGTACGTTGCTTAATCTTCTTTGCGGACTTCTGCCTCGAACAGCTGGCGAGATTTTGTGGTATGGCCGCGTCAGTACTGGCATGCCAAAGCGCGTCGGCTATATGCTGCAGAAGGATCTGCTGTTGCCTTGGCGCACTGCGCTTAAGAACGTGACGCTTGGCCTAGAAATCCACAACATGCCAAGCGGGGAACGGATCGAGAAGGCGCATGAGTTGCTCGACACGATTGGCCTCAGCGGCTTCCACGACTATTATCCGTCGGCTCTTTCCGGCGGCATGCGCCAGCGTGTAGCGTTAGCGCGCACACTGGCCAACGAGCCGGAGGTTCTCCTGCTCGACGAACCTTTTGCCGCGCTTGATTTCCAGACCAAGCTCGTGCTCGAAAACGACATGGCGCGCTTGGTTCGCAGCCAGCACCGCTCGCTCCTTCTCATCACCCATGACGTCGAAGAGGCGGTCTCTCTGTCCGATCGGGTTATCGTGCTTACCCACCGGCCGGCACGAATCCGCGCCATCCACGAAATCGACATCGACATCGACCGGACGGATATGATGGCTGCCCGGGAGTCGCCGCGCTTCACCGAATACATTCGTACGATATGGAGCGAACTGGAGGTCCATCGTCAAACATGAGCATCGAAGATCGCCATATTGCGAGTGCACCGGTAGACGTCCTGTCCGACACGACGCTTGCAACGCCTGGCGTGCGCCGTTGGGGCCGGATGTTTCGGGCACTTAGGGGCAACGCGCTCGTGCTGATCACTCAGATCGCCATACTGGTCGTTCTGCTTGTCTCCTGGGAATTGGCTACCACCAACTCCTCACTCAATGCGTTCTTGTTCGGCTCACCAAGCGCCACATGGGGATTTCTGGTCGGGATGTGGAAGGACGGCAGCCTCCTTACCGACACTAGAATTACCGCGTTGGAAACTCTGCTGGGCTTCCTCATCGGCAATGTCCTCGGCACACTGATCGGGCTTTCGCTATGGTATTCGCGTTTCGTGTCGCGGGTCGTCCAGCCTTTTATCGTCGCCCTCGGATCGATCCCGATAATCGCG
>JAPULJ010000278.1 GCA_027295145.1 Alphaproteobacteria bacterium
CCCAAACAGCACCTCCGCGTGATCGTAGGCCGCCAAGTCCGCGAGCGCGAACCGGACCAACTTCCATTGCTCGCACTGTACGCGATAGGGATGCGCCGTATCGTTCTTCAGCGCCGACATGTCGAGCGTGACGACCGGACCCGTCTTCCGGTCGCGGATCTGCCAGGTAGGCGCCACCAGCCCGGCGCCGATAAGCCGATCGGTGATGCCGAGCGTATCCAACATGTCGAGTGTCGGGGGATTAAAGGTCGAGGCGCGCAAATCCTCGGTCGGCTCCGCCTCTGATTCACAAACAGTCACCGGGATGTCCTCGCGCGCCAGGACAAGGGCTGCGATCAGTCCCACCGGTCCGCCGCCGGCAATCAATACGCGTTCATTTTCAGCCATGCTTCTGTCCGAAATATCCAAAATCGGCCAACATTGTGTACAAAATACTAGACCTGAGTGTCGAGGGGATCAGGCGCACTATCTTCGCTCTTGCAATAATTCGACCATGTCTCGTCAGGTCTTGCGGCCTGTACAACCCTTTGTAACACTAACATATGCACGATCCGGCAGCGGGTCCGATCGACCGTTCATGGCGGCCCTTGGTCGATCCGGCAAGCCTCGGGCGTCGCGTTGACATTATCCAATTTTGTATACGGTATTGGCTCAGGGGGTGTTGGAGGATAACAGGAGGGGACAGGTGGCCTATGACTTTGTTCCGATCGCATATCGGAAGCCGCTCAAATGGCCAAACGGTGCCCGTCTGGCGCTGATCGTCACGCTCAATTTGGAGTATTGGGACCTCGTCAAGGACAGCGAGGCGCCGTACTACGCGGGCGGCCCGCCCGTGATACCTGATCCACTGCCCGGCAACGTCGCTGACTTCCCCAACTTCACCTGGCGCGAATACGGTCAGCGGGTTGGGATATGGCGCATGATCGAGACCTTCGATGAGGCCGGTGTGCCGGCAAGCTGCACGATGAATGCCAAGATGGGCCTTGAGCGCGGCGCAATAATCGACGCGGTCAATGAGCGCGGCTGGGAACTGGTCGCCCACAACTACGAACAGGGCGATCTGCTCACCAACTATACCTTCGCACCCGAGGAGGAACGCGCGTTGATCCGCCGGTCGCTCAAAGTCTATGAGGACACGGTCGGCCGCAAGGCCAAGGGTTGGCTCTCCTGTTCGCTCCGCGGAACGCCGAACACGCCGGATATCTGCGCCGATGAAGGTCTGATTTTCTTTTGCGACTACATGAACGACGACCAGCCTTACCTTATCCAGACGAAGTCGGGTCAGATTGTCTCGACGCCCTACTCCGTTGAGATGAACGACTTCACCCTCTTTCACCGGCGCGGCATGTCGACCACGGCTTTCCTGGAGGCGGTCAAGGAGCAATTCGACGTGCTCTACGAGGAAAGCGGGGCAAGCGGCCGGTTGATGAATCTAGGTCTCCACCCGCATGTCTCCGGCCATCCCTACCGGATTCGTGCGCTGCGCGATTTCCTAAAATACGCCAAGTCGCATGACGGAGTTTGGTGGGCGACCCGCGAAGAGATCGCCGCGTGGTATCTGGAGAACCACGAGAGCCATATCCCGGTTGGCACAGCCTGAGGCGGATGGGAAGGGCCGCGCGGTGAACGTCGACATCTTCCTGCAGCAGATCGTCAACGGCCTGATGCTGGGCGGGGTCTACGTGATGGTCGCGGTCGCCTTCACGCTCATAATCGGGGTGCTCAACTTCCTCAACTTCACGATCCCAGCGCTCTTCATGGTCTCCGCGATGATGATGTGGGCGATCATGCAGGGCGGCTTCGGCGCGGATTTCGACATGGCGCTCACGAGCGTTGTCGGCGCCAGTGGCAAATGGGTCGTTGGGATCGTGGTGGCCCTGGTCGTCGCCGCGTTGTTATCGCTTGTGATCGAGCGCTTCACCTACCGATACATGAAGGCGAAGTACGGCGACGCCACCGAGCATGCGATCCCGCTGGTCAGCTCGCTCGGTTTCCTAATCATGTTCGAGCATCTAGTTATCGGGCGCTGGGGATCCGATTCGCTCACCATCGCCTCCCCCTTCGGTAATGCGAGCTTCTATATCGGCAATATCCAGTTCAGCGTGCCACAGCTCACCAGCCTCGTGCTGTCGCTGGCGATCGTCTTCGCGTTCAGCGTGATGCTGAAGCGAACGCGTCTCGGCCGAGCGCTGCGCAGCATAGCTGAGAAGCCCGACGCCGCGGTCCTAATGGGGGTCGAGGTCCGCCGCATCGTGCCGCTGGTCTTCGTCATCACCGGCCTACTGTGCGGCATCGCCGGCGTCCTCTTCACCATCAACTACACCACAGTCGATGCCTATATCGGAGACAAGGTGGCCACGGTGGCGATCGCCGGCATGGTGCTGGGCGGGCTCGGCAATGTTTGGGGGGCGATCGTCGGCGGACTCTTTGTCGGCGTACTGGAGGTTATGTCGATTTATCTGTTCGGCTCGTCAGTGGAGAAAGTGCCGATTTGGGGGCTTCTGCTGCTGATTCTAGTCATCCGACCGACCGGGTTGTTCGGCCACTCCGCCATCGGCAAAGGTAAGTTTTAAGATGGGCGAGCTCACCGCAATCCTGGCGATCCTGTGCATCAACGTGATTTACGCCTACGGCGTCTACCTACCGGCGGCCTGCGGCCAGCTCAATCTCGGCGCTGCCGGGTTCATCACGATCGGGGCCTATGCCGGCGCCTGGCTCAACAGCGCCGAGGGGCTCGGCCTGCCAGCGATCGTATCAGTGCCGATTGCGGTGCTTTACACCGCGATGATCGGTTTCGTGATCTCATTTCCGATCCTGCGCACGCGCGGCATCTACATGGTGCTCGCCACCTTAGCATTCGCGGAGGTGATCGCCGGGGTGATGATCAATCTCGAATTCGTCGGCGGTGCTGCCGGGATGCCGGTCGACGCACATGCCGATCTAATGGTTCTCGCGCCCGCGGCCTTCGGGGTGGCGGTATTTTGCTACGTGCTGATGGCGACGCGGTTCGGATTGGCGATGCGCTCAATCCACGACGACGAGAATGTGGCGACGCTGTTCGGCGTCAACGTGCTGATGACTCGCGTTGCTGCTTTCACCGTCGGCGGCGCGATTATGGGATTGGGCGGGGCGCTCTACGGTCACTATTTCAACTATATCGAGGCGCAGCAGTTCAATGTGCTGCTCAGCATCTACATCCTGCTCTATGCCCTTCTCGGCGGCACCCAGACCGCCTTGGGCCCGCTGGTGGGAGCGCTGTTCTTCATTGCGGTCCCTGAGATGATCCGCCAGATCGGCAAGTTTGTCGAGATGGAATGGATCGAGGACGGTCGCTTCGTTGCCTTCGGCGCCCTGATCGTGCTGATGATGGTGTTCCGTCCAGAGGGGGTGGTGACGCGCACCCTCCTGGAACGGGTTTTCGGCAGCCGCCGCGCCTCCAGCGCCGCGCCCTCGGCGGAGACCGGCCGTGCATAGGCCGGGTCTGCAGAGCGTCGCCAACGGCCTGCTGTTGCTGGTCCTTGGCCTTTCCGCGCTTGGCGCCACGTTCCTGGAAGCTGACGCGGCGGTCGGCTGGCGCATCGGGGCGAGTGTAGCGATCGCCTTGGGCGCGGTGTTCCTGATCGCAGGCCTCGTCGTCATGCGGCGGTCTTCGAGCCCGGCTGCGGCCCGACTGCAATTCACACCCGATCACGACGCCGTTCTCACGATCCACCGCCTCGACAAGAGCTTCGGTGGCCTTAAGGTGATCGACAACGTTTCGTTTTCGGTGCGGCGCGGCAGCCGCACAGCGTTGATCGGACCCAACGGCGCCGGAAAAACGACGGTCTTCAACCTGATGACCGGCGTCTATCCGGTCGACGGCGGCACGATTGCGCTCGACGGCATGGATATCACCGCGATTCCGGCCAAGGACCGCGTGATCCAGGGCGTGTCGCGGAGCTTCCAGAATATCCGGTTGATGCCCCACCTCTCCACCACCGAGAACGTGATGCTCGGCCAGCACGCTCGGGCGCGGAGGATTGGCGCCCAGCTCTTCCCGATCGGACTGACGCGTAAAAATCGCTGGGTCGCTGAGGCCGAGGCGGCGCTGGCGGTGGCCGGACTGGGGACCTATCCAGGCCAGGTGGTCGCCGATCTGCCATATGGTATCCAGAAGCGCATCGAAGTCGTGCGGGCGCTGATCTCCGAGCCCAAGCTGCTGCTGCTTGATGAGCCGGCGGCGGGACTGAACACAGCCGAGACCGAGGAGTTGCAGGCCTTGCTTCGAAGCCTCTCGGAGCGTGGCATCACGTTGCTCGTGGTCGAGCACAACATGCATTTCGTCCGGAGTCTGTGTGAGCACATCGTGGTGCTCAATTTTGGGCGCAAGATCTTCGAGGGTACGCCCGATGCGGTCCACCAGGACAGCGCAGTGCTCGGGGCCTATCTTGGTGGCGAGGCGGTGGGAGGAGCGCGCGGTGCTGCTTGAGGTCGAAGGACTTGACGTCCGCTACGGGCGCAACCATGCGGTCAAGTCGATGAGCCTCACCGTCGGCGAGGGCGAGATCGTCACCGTGCTCGGGGCCAACGGCGCCGGCAAGAGCTCGCTGCTGAAAGCAATCCAAGGTACGGTCCGGGCCGCGGCCGGAAAGGTTCGCTTCGCCGGGAAATCGATCGACGGCTGGAGCGCGCCCAAGCGGGTAAACAAGGGTCTCGTTCTGGTGCCGGAGGGCCGGCAGATTTTTGTCAGCCTGACCGTCCACGAGAACCTCCAAATGGGCGCCTATACGCGCCGCGATCCCTATGACCGTGAGATCGACGAGATCTACCAACGCTTCCCGAATCTCGGCGAACGGCGTGACATGCCAGCTTCGGTGCTATCGGGCGGGGAGCAGCAGATGCTGGCGATTGGCCGTGCGCTGGTGGCCAAACCGACGCTCATGATGCTCGACGAGCCATCTCTTGGGCTGTCGCCGATCCTCGTCGTCGAGCTCTTCAATCTGATCGAACAGTTGAATGCCAATGGGCTCTCCATCCTGCTGGTCGAACAGAACACGCGTATGGCGCTGCAGAGTGCCCATCGCGGCTACGTGTTGGAATTGGGCACGACGGTTATGAACGGCACGCCCGCCGAACTGATGGAGCAGGAACATAAACTGGAGGCAGCTTATTTCGGCGTGACCTGAGCAGCGCGCCAACCGGCCTGTCCGCGGCGCGGACCGGCCATCGACTCGACTGGGTTCAACGAATGACAAACCAAGGGAGATCGAACCATGAAGACACGATTGTTCTTGACCGTGGCCGCCGTGGCAGCGGCTGCGATGATGACGCTGGAGGCGAGCGCACGCGAGCTCGTCCTAGGTCTCAGCTACGGCAAGACCGGACGCTATTCCTCGATCGGTAAGACCACCGAGGCCGCCGTCGATATCGCTGTGCGCGAGATCAACGCCAAGGGCGGCGTCAATGGCATGAAGATCAAGTTGGTCAAGTTCGACACCGGGGGCGATCCCAAGCAGGCGGTGGTCGCCGTCCGCAAACTCGCGAGCGACGACAAGGCGCTTGCCGTGATCGGTCCGTTCGCGTCCGCCGAGGCGCGGGTCGCATTCCCGGCCGGTGAGCGTCTCGGCATTGTCCAGATTCCCAATGCGAGTTCCGCTCCCAAGCTGGCTGACAAGTTCTCTTATGCTTATCGGCTCACCGAATCCGAGTATCTGCAGTTCATTCGCGTCGTCACGACGCTGAAGAAAAAAGGCATGCTGAAGAAGAATGTCGCCATCCTCTATGCGCCGGATGACGTCGTGTCCAAGGCAGTGGGCATTTTCATCATGAAGCCGATATTCAAGAAGTTTGGCGTCAAGCTCGCGACCAAGCCGATCGGTTTCCGCACCGAAGCCTTCGATCTGTCGCCGCAGGTCTCACAGTTGAAAGGGCTGAAACTTGATTATGTCGGCGTGGCAGGCATCACGCCGATCGCCATCCGCGTGCTCAAGGAGATGCGTCGACAGGGCGTGATGACGCCGTTGATCGGCTCGCAGATCTGGGCCGATCCCGAGATCATCAAGCGCATGGGCAAGGACGCCGACGGGTCGGTGTTCATTGTCTCGTTCTGGTACAAGCGCGACGCGCGCTCGCGGGAATTCTCGCGCAAATTCGTCGCCGAAGTGAAGAAAATGGGCCTCGATAAGCCGTTCCCGCACCATGTCGACGCGGCGGCCTATGACATCGTTTACGTCCTAGCCGCGGCGATGAGGAAGGCGAAAGTCACGGGCGAGCCGTCAAAGCTGAAGGCCGAACGCACGGCGATCCGCGATGCGCTGGCGAATATCACAGTCTCCGGCGTGATGGGCGAAATCTGCTTCGAGAAAAACGGCGACGCGCAGTTGCCGGGTTACGTCGTGACCATGAAGAACGGCCAGTGGGAGCTGCTCGAAGAGCACAAACCGCTGCCCTGCAAGTAATAGCAAAAGGGCGCTTTAGGATACTTGACGGGCGGGGCCTTGGGTCCCGCCTGTTTCTTCGTCCCCTTCTCGCGGTTCGTGCGAGAGGGAGCAAGCAGGTGCCATAGTAGCGCCCCCGGGTCCATACTGCGCGGGTCGGGTGCCTGTTTCTCAAACAACGCGCGCGGACAGCCGCTGGAAGGATAGGAAATGCATAAGTTCGATATGCCGGAGACCGCTCGCCAGCATGTCCTGCAGCGCCGGGCGCGCCTGCATGCCTACGAGCGAATCGACGCCGCGGCAACCGCGCTCATCGTTGTCGACATGCAAAACTACTTCATGAAGTCCGGGATGCCGGCTTGCTGCGACGTGGCGCGCGATATCGTGCCAAACGTCAACCGCTTGGCCGATGTACTTCGGCGCGCAGGTGGTGCGGTCGTCTGGATCGTTACCGAGGCGCTGCCGGGTTCGAAAAACGATTGGCCGAACTTTTATGAACTCGGCGACGATCATGTCCGCGATGCACGTATGGAAATGCTGGCGACCGGTTCGGACGGTTACGCGCTCTGGCCGGCAATGGAGCGCATGGAGCCCGACCTCACTGTGACGAAAACGCGCTACAGCGCGTTCATCGACGGCTCCTCCGATCTTGAGGCGCGTTTGCGCGAGCGAGCGGTCGACACCGTGATTATTGTGGGCGTGGCGACCAATGTCTGCTGCGAGGCGACGGCGCGCGATGCGATGATGCGGGATTTTCGAACCGTCATGGTGTCGGACGCCAATGCCGCGAATTCCGATGATGAACATGCTGCCAGCCTGATCACTTTCTACCTCTATTTCGGCGACGTGCAGACGACCGATCAAGTTGTCGAAAACCTCGCTCGCTCGACCGGCGTCGGCGCCGCCGCGCAATAAACCAACCAACGCGGAGCGCTTACAAGTACAAATCAAGGCGTGGGGGACGATATGGTTGACACCCTCGGCTATCGGAAAAAAATCGCGATTGTTGTGCCGTCGGTAAACACGGTTGTTCAACCGGATTACGACTCGATGCGCCCTGAAGGCGTGACCAATCATTTGGGCAGGATCATTATGCCCAAACTGGTGCTTGAGACCGACGCCGATTTCACAAAACATGTAGAAGGCATGCGAGCCGGTATCTTCGATGCCGTCGATCAGGTGATGCGGGTGGAGCCCGATATCTTGATCATGGGTTTATCGCTCGAGGCGTTCTGGGACGGAGTCGTGGGCGCAGAGGATCTTTTGCAGCGTATCGAAGCGCATGCGGGCGTCCCAACAACGATGGGTTCGGCCGGCATTCTTTGCGCACTCGACCGGTATGGCGGAATTTCACGGATAAGTCTGATCACGCCGCACCGGCCGCTTGGCGATGAGCGGGTGCGCGCATATTTCACCGAGGCGGGTTATGAGGCCGTACACTTAAAAAGTTTCAACTGCTTGACTGGCGTGGCGATCGCCCAAGTCTCGGAAGACGAATTGCGTGCGGCCATCGACGAAGTCGATGGCGATGATATCGATGCCATAATTCAGGTCGGCACAAATTTGCCGATGGCTCAGGTGGCGGCGGGGGCGGAATCGGAACTCGGCAAACCGGTGATAGCGATCAACACGGCCACCTATTGGCACGCGCTTCGCAGCAACGGCATCGAGGACAAGATTCCAGGGTTCGGCCGGCTGCTAGAAACATGGTAGCCGGACAATCATTCGCTGTAAGTGATCCGGGCACGCCGACATGAGTGGCTATACTTGAACCAAAGTAACTGTGTTCTGATCGCTGGCGCCGGCCCGGTTGGTATGGTCACGGGCTTGGCGCTTGCGCGTGCCGG
>JAPULJ010000279.1 GCA_027295145.1 Alphaproteobacteria bacterium
GCAACAAAATCATCGATGATATGCTTGACTTTGCCCGCGCCCGTGGGGTGGAGCTGAAAAAAACCGCGTTCGACGCTTGGTTGGATGGCGTTCTGAACGAACTCGGGGCGCCGTCGGGAGTGACCGTACGCCGCATGCTCGGCGCGCCCAAGGCGTGCCCCGCGATCGACGACGAGCGGATACGCCGGGCGATCGTCAACATCTACGACAACGCCTACCAAGCGATGATTGAGGAGCCTGTAGGCAGGTATCCGGCCAGGAAGAAGAAGCTAACCGTGAGCACCAAAGTCACCAAAGGGCGGCTGGAATTGGCGATCACCGATAACGGTCCGGGAATGCCGCCGGAGGTGTTCGCCGCGGCCTTCGAGCCACTATACAGCACCAAGGGATTCGGCGTCGGGCTGGGCCTGCCCATCGTCAAGCAGATCATGGAGCAGCATGACGGGGGCATTGAAATTACCTGCGAGCATGGAAGCGGCACGCGGGTGGTCTTATGGCTGCCGCTTGGGCAAAGCACCACCAAGACTAAAAATGGAGTGAAATGATGGACTCTGAACAAGCCATCGTAACTTCGGCAATCGACGATTACGCGCCGTTCATCGATATCGAACAGGCGGGCGGACGCGGCGGCGGCAAGCCAGCCAGGCTACCGAGAGCGGGGAAGACACAAGGCGAAAGGACCGGTGCATCACAAATACTGAAGATTCTAGTCGTCGACGACGACGTTGATTTCGCCGAGAGCCTGGCGGAAATTCTTGAGCTTCAGGGGCACCGGATAACCGTCGCCCACAATGGCGAACAGGCGCTTGGCCAATTGCGGAGTGGGCAAATCGATATCGCCTTCATCGACATCATGCTGCCGGCCTTGAGTGGAGTCGACGTTCTGCGCGTCATTCACAACCTGCAGCCGAGCACGAAGATCGTGCTGATGACCGGTGCCGATCCCAAGCGCTCGGCGCAGCAGGCCAAAATCTTCGGCGCGTTGGATATTCTACAGAAACCCATCGACCCCAAACGCCTCCAGCGGCATGTGGATGCGGCGGTCAACAAGTTAGGCTAGCAGTGACCCTCGCCACCCAGACCGCGAAACGCAAGGCCGCCGCCCGGCACCACCTTGCCCGCATCCTAATCGTTGACGACGACGTTGACTTCGCCGAAAGCCTGTCGGAAATGCTCGATCTGCAGGGGCATGAGACGCGGATCGCCACTACGGCGCGCGAAGGACTCCGGCAGATGAAGGTGTTCGCACCCGATCTGGCCCTCCTCGACATCCGTCTCGGACATGATAGCGGGCTCGATGTTTTAGCCAAGCTCCAGAAGTCGCATCGCGAAATCGACGCGTTCATGCTGACGGCCCATGCCAGCCTGGACACGGCGATCGAGGCGGTCCGGCATGGCGCCTATGATTACCTGCGCAAACCGATCGATAGCAGCGAGCTTTTCGTGGCGCTGGAACGTTGCTTGGCGAAGCGCCAGCTCGAACGGGACAAGCGCGACGCTGAAGACGCCCTCGCACAAAGCGAAGCGCGCTTTCGGGCAAGCTTCGAGCAGTCTTCCGTCGGCATTGCCTTGATGACGATCGAAGGGCGATTCAAACAGGTCAACTCAAAACTGTGCGATATCCTCGGCTACGAGCCAGAGGAAATGCTGCGGATTTCTTTTCGAGATGTGGCCTATCCTGACGACCTTGACGGCACAATTAAGCCCATGAAGGCGTTGCTCGCCGGCGATCTCCTCAAACAGACCTGGGAAAAACAGTGCAACCGCAAGAACCAGGAATCCGTTTGGGTCAGCTTCACGATTTCGCTTGTCCACTACGCCGCCGGCACGCCGGTTGACTTCCTCATCGTTGCCGAAGACATCACCGAGCGCAAACGATCCGAGGAAGCCTTGAGGGAAAACGAGGCCCGCTTGCGGCTACTCTCAGACGCCTTGCCGGTTGGCATTTGTTACGTGGATACCGAATACCGTTATCGGTTCGCCAACAAGACCTACGGCGAATGGCACGGCATCGATCCCGAGGATATCGTCGGGAAAACGACCCTCGAAGTGCTCGGCGCCGAGGCCCTCAAGGTCGCCTCACCAAGCATCGATCGCGCCCTGAGCGGCAAGCAGTCAAACTTCGAAACCCGGGTGCCTTATAAAATCGCCGGCACGCGGGACGTTCAGATAATCAGCGTTCCCAATTTCGCCGAGAACGGTAAGATTGTTGGCGCCTACGCGATGGTGATCGACATTTCCGAGCGCAAGAGAGCCGAGGCCGAAGCTGCCGAAGCCCACGCTCTCCTCGCTGAAGCAATGGAAAGCAACCCGGACGCTATCGTCCTCTACGACGCCGACGATCGTCTGGTTCTCTTCAACAAGGCGTTCAATAAGGGATTGCTGTCGGACCTGTCGGACCTGATCAAACCGGGTATCAGTTTCGAAGAATTAGTGCGCGCCGCCGTCGAACGCGGCTTACTTTTGGTTCCTGACGGCAATACCGAAGACTACATTCACACGCGGGTCGAGCACCATCGTGCCGGCGAGGAAAATCTGGAAGTCGAGATGTCGGGCGGCCGCTGGATGCTATTGCGCGAGCGGCGTATGCCGGGCGGTGGTATCATCGGCACACGCACCGACATCACCGAACGGAAGCGGGCGGAAATCACCATCCGGGAAAGCGAGGAACGTTTCCGCGCGGTAATCGACAACTCCCCGATGGCCTTCCTGTTGAAGGATACGCACGGGCGCATACAGCTCGCCAACCAGACCTTCCTCAACTGGTACGGCATGACCCTCGCCGAAATTGTCGGTAAGACATCGCTCGAGTTGTTTCCCAAGGACTTCGCAAACACCTTGGTCGCCCAGGACCGCAAGGTAATTAAATTGGGGAAAACATTCGAGTCCGAACTCAAAACTGCATTCAACGATGGATTCATGCACTCGATCGTTGTCTCGAAGTTCCCGGTTTTCGATGGCGATCGCCGGATAATAGGTATTGGTGGCATCTCAATCGACGTCACCGAACAACGCAAGATCGAGGAGCAACTCCGCCAGGCTCAGAAAATGGAAGTAGTTGGCCAGTTGACCGGCGGGGTGGCCCACGACTTCAACAACCTGCTCACCGTCATACTGGGCAATCTCGATCTCCTGAGCGATAGCATAAAGGATGATCCCGCGGCGAGCGAACTGATCGACGCCGCGCTACAGGCGTGCCTACGCAGCGCCGATCTGACCCAGCAACTCCTGGCGTTCTCCCGCAAACAAACCCTCAATCCCCAGCCGATCGATGTCAACGAGCGCCTTCCCATCGTTGTCGGCTTAATGAAGCGGACCATTGGCGAGAACATCGATGTTGAAACTGAACTTGCCGAGCGCTTGCCAAAGGCCCTGGTCGATGAGAGCCAATTGGAAAGTGCGATCCTCAACCTCGCCATCAATGCGCGCGACTCCATGCCGACAGGGGGGCGCCTGACGATCACCACGGGCAGCATTTCGATCCGCAAATCGCGGTCCGGCGACCGCGCCAATCTGACCCCGGGCCGGTATGTCACAATCTGCGTTACTGACAATGGAACCGGCATGTCGCCAGACGTTATCGAGCATGCGTTTGAGCCCTTCTTCACCACAAAGGAGGTCGGAGAAGGCAGCGGCCTCGGCCTCAGCATGGTTTACGGCTTTGCGCGACAGTCGGGTGGAGACCTCGAAATCCGCAGCGAGTTGGGCAAGGGCACAACGATCGAATTGTTGCTACCCGTGGCGAAGGACGCACACAAATCACCTGCCAATTCACGCCGGGCGCCGCGAGGTTTTCCGACGGGCACGGAAACCGTACTCGTCGTCGAGGACCAGCCGCAGGTCCGATCTTTCATTGTCACCGTTCTGCGCCGCCTTGGATACACCGTCCTCCACGCCGCAAATGGTTCCGAGGCGATCGCCCTGGCCAAGAAGACCTCAGCCATCGATCTCGTGCTCACAGATCTGGTGCTCCCCGGAGGAATGAACGGTTACGAAATCGTACGGCAGGTGAGAAAACAGATCACACGCACTAAAGTGGTATATACTTCGGGCTACTCGCGAGGCACCGTTGAAACTGATGACTCCAATGCGTTTCTAGTGAAACCCTTTGGACGAAAAGCCTTGGCCGACGGACGAAAAGCCTTGGCCGACACGGTTAGATTGGCCCTGGACACTGTGAACGCTTGACGGGACCGCGCGAGAAAATCTCCGCGCAACCTGAAAACCAACCGGCAATCGCAAGGCCATAACCCCACCGCTTCGGAGGATTGTACCTCATGAACAGCAAAATCACTGGTACAGGCCCTCGCCGCGTGCTGGTGATCGACGACGAGGATTTGGTTCGCGATACACTGCGCCGGGCGCTGGAAAGCGCCGGGATCGAAGTCGTACTGGCGGCCAACGGACGCGAAGGAATTAAAGCCTTTCTGGCCAATCCCACGGAAGTCGTCGTTACCGACATCCTGATGCCGGAGAAGGAAGGAATCGAAACGATCATCGAGTTGAAACGAGAACACCCCAACGTAAAGATTGTGGCGATCTCCGGCGGTGATCGCGCCAGCAATACGGATTTTCTCGAGATGGCGGGCCTGCTCGGCGCCGACCGGATCATGCAGAAACCGTTTCGTCCCAAGGAACTGCTGGCAACGATTGAAGAACTGTTTGCCGCCGATTAGGGTGACATCGGTCTATTTTGCTGGAGCTGTCGCTGGCCTAGCCCAGCGGTCGAGCCGGCTTAGCCTTTGTCCAGTTTCTTCATCTTCTCCCGTAGCGCGGCGATTAGACCGTCGATCGATCCACGCTTTCTGATGATGGCAGCAAAATCTTCGCGCTGGGTCTGGGCCATCGACAGATTTTCGATCACGATATCGACCACACGCAGACCGGCCTTCGCCCGGCGGATAGTCCAACTTAAGGAGATCTTGGCCCTATCGGGGCGATTGATCACGGTATCGACCAGGTAGACGCCGCGATCGTCGGGTCCCATCGCCTTTACAACCTCGAATTTCTCGCCGGCGTACTGGCTCAGGCGGACGGTGTAGGTCTTGACGATGAAACGCTCGAACACGTCGAGATAGGCTTTGCGTTGCGCTGGCGTTGCCAGCCGCCAATGACGGCCGAGGACAAACACGCCGATCGAACGGATGTGGAAATTCTGCGCGAACAGAACGCGGAATTTAGCCTCTCGCTTGGCTGACGGAATACTCTTGTCACCCAGTATCTGGAGTGCTTGATTAGCCAGATTACTGATCATCGCACCGGCGTCCTGCGCGGATTCCGCCCGCGTGCCGGGCGCCATGACCACGACGGCCACAAAGAACAACACAAAGACCGGTCGCAAAGTTCGCAAAATCATCCAATCGCTCCTCATCAACGCGCCGCCTGTCGAACGAGCCTATTCGACCCCGCCGGGGAATCGGTCAGCGCCAACAATTCTGCTCTCTGCCGCTCTTGCGCTGAAACGTGGAAGGCGAAGACGCCGTCGCCGTAAACTCCGATCCTACTCGACTATCTCGGGAACGGGAACCGGAACGGGCTTGCCATTTCGAATCTTGGAAATGCGGTTCTGCCGGTAGAGGCTGCGGATAGTGGCGTAGAGGTCGAGGGAGCTTTTCTCGAGGTCTTCGAGCTCCTCGATCACGCGCGAGCGGCTGTCGACGATGCTGAGCGCGGTCGTCGCCCCTGTCGCCAGCTTGTATTCCCAACCTCCCGGCGCAATATAGGTGCGCGGGTCCATCAGCTTGTCGCCGATCCGCCCCGCCACATGCCGGGAGTTGTGTGGCCCAAAGAGCGGCAGCATAACATAGGGTCCTTCCTTGATCCCCCAAACCGCCAGGGTCTGTCCGAAATCCTCCTTGTGCGCGACCAGGCCATATTGGGCGGCCACATCGAAGAAGCCGAAAAAGCCGGCGACGGTGTTGACAAAGAATCGCATTGCGGTTTCCGCGGCACGCCCGCTCTCGCCCTGCAGCACATCGTTGATAAAAGTCTGCGGGGAATCGATATGATTCAGGAAATTGCGGATACTGGTTCGGGCGAAGGCTGGGATTGTCCTTCGATAAGCCTTGGCAACGGGCTTCAGGATCGCCGTGTCGAGATCGGAATTTAGCTTGAAGATCTTACGGTTCAACGGCTCGATCGGGTCGTTCGCTTCCTGATAGGCCTTGAGTGCTTCGGGATCCTTCGGTATGGGCGCACAAGCGCTGGCAACCGCCAGCGCCATCAAAATGACGCACGATCGAACGAGCACCCCCGTGCCTCGCCTCAACCCGCCAACGCTGCTGCCCAGTTTAATCATTCACGGCTTACCATCCTCCGGCTCTGCAAATTTCAGGACGGCGAACCCGATACACTTTTCCTTCGTCGCTGGAAGTTAATATCGCAATCCTGAATTACCGCTAACATTGTTTCTTCCAAATTTCGTCTATCAGGCCTCCTTGCTGCATGTTCAGGAACGACAATTTTCTCTTGCTTGAGCCGATTTCGCGAGTCGTAGGACCTTTCGTATTTCATGCGAGTCAGCGATCACCATAGTCAATTTCCGTAGCACAGGGAGTCACGCTTTGCCAGCACCGAAATGGCCCTACTGGGTTTGCTTTAACCCAAACGTTGCAATTTGGTCGCAGGGTAACACTTTCGGGTCGATTTTTTAATATAAATATATCTTTATATGTTTATTAAGAGTATACGGATATCTTGTGACCAGCGGCGAGGCTCGCCGCGTTTCGGGATTAGGAGGCAACAGCGTGGAGAAATTGCTCGGCGGATTGCGGGCCGCGGCGGAACCGACCCGCCTTCGCCTGCTAGCGCTTTGCGCCCATGGCGAGCTCTCGGTCGGTGAGCTCACCCAAATCTTAGGTCAGAGCCAACCGCGGGTTTCCCGCCACTTGAAGCTCCTTTGCGATGCGGGATTGCTTGAACGATTCCGTGAGGGCACCAGCGCATTTTTTCACCTCGCCAACGAAGGCGCGGCGGGCCGGCTGGCCCAGATGCTGGTCGACACGATTCCCCCCGGCGACGGCGTCGCCGCCCTTGACCTCGAAAGACTTGCCGGGATCAAGCAGGATCGGGCTATGGCCGCGGCGAAATACTTTCAAGCGGTCGCACCAAAATGGGACGAGGTTCGCTCGCTCTATGTCGACGAGCGCGAGGTCGAGCGTTTCCTGCTCGATCTCGTACCGGCGGACAGCGGCGGCGAGCTACTCGATATCGGCACTGGCACCGGGCGCATCGTTGAGCTTTTGGCGCCGCGTGTCGATCACGCTATTGGCGTAGATCTTTCACGCAGCATGCTGGCCTTCGCCCGCGCCAAGCTCGAAGGCGCCAACCTGCCCAACGCCAGTATCCGCCAGAGCGACATGTACCAACTGCCGTGGCAGGCAGCCAGTTTCGATTTCGTCACTATCCACCAGGTGCTGCATTTTGCCGACGAGCCGGCCAGCGTCATTGCCGAGGCGGCCCGCGTCTTACGACAGGGAGGACAATTGATCATCGTCGATTTCATGCCCCACGATCTGGGCCATCTGCGCACTGAACACGCCCATCGCCGATTGGGCTTCGGGGATGGCGAAGTGGAAGCTTGGTGCCGCCGCTTGGGTCTCGAGCCGGGAAAACCAATCCACCTACCGGGTGATCCGCTGACCGTCGCCATCTGGTCGGCAAAATGCGTGAAAGTTCGACAACCGCAATTGCCGGTCAGATTGGCCGCTGTGGGTGGTGAGTAGGAGCGGACCGGATGAGTAATTCGCAAGCCAACCGCCGGATCGAGGCTTCGTTCGAATTCTTTCCGCCCAATAGCGAAAAGATGGAGGCCCAGTTGTGGGGGGCGGTCGAGCGTCTTGCGCCGCTCGGCCCCCGCTTCGTCTCGGTGACCTATGGCGCCGGCGGCAGCACCCGCGCCCGGACCCACGCCACTGTCGAACGCATCCGCCGCGAGACCGACCTTGAACCCGCCGCCCACCTGACCTGCGTCGGCGCCTCGCGGGCCGAGGTCGACGAGGTCGCGCGACGCTACCACGCGTCCGGCATCCGTCACATCGTCGCCTTGCGCGGCGATCCGCCGGAGGGCGAGACGCACTACCAGCCGCACCCCGACGGCTATTCCCACGCCGCCGATCTGGTGGCAGGGCTCCGCCGCATCGCTGATTTTGAGATCAGCGTTGCCGCCTATCCCGAAATCCACCCTGAAGCGCTTAACGCGGCAAGTGATCTCGACAACCTCAAGCGCAAGATCGATGCCGGCGCCAACCGCGCGATTACCCAGTTCTTCTTCGACAGTGCCGACTACCTGCGCTTCATGGACAAAGCTCGCGCGGAGGGCATCACCGTGCCGATCGTCCCGGGCATTCTGCCGGTGACTAATTTTCGGACCGTCGCACGTTTCGCGGCGACATGCGGGGCCAATATCCCCGCTTGGCTGGCGAGTCAGTTCGAGGGGCTCGACGACGACCCCGAAACCCGCAAGCTGATCGCCGCCAGCGTTGCCGCCGAGCAATGTCGAACCCTGCAGGCGGCCGGCATTGACGAATTTCATTTTTACACTCTCAACCGCGCCGATCTCACCTACGCCATCTGCCACATCCTGGGGCTCCGCCCTGAAACGGGTGAACCGGCACAGGCGGCGCGGGCTTGAGTGCCAAAGGAGCGAGATAAAATTGTGACCAAACAGAAGACGACAAATCGGGCAATCCCCGGCACCGAGCGGCGGGCTTTGCTCGATGCCGGCATGGCGCAGCGCATCCTGCTGTTAGATGGCGCCATGGGAACGATGATCCAGAACCGCAATCTCGTCGAAGCCGATTATCGCGGCGAATTGTTGGCCGCACACAGCAAAGATTTGAGGGGCAACAATGACATCCTCAATCTCACCCGGCCGAAGATCATCACCGAAATCCATGAAGCCTTTCTCGATGCCGGCGCCGATATCATCTCGACCAACACCTTCAATGCGACGCGTATCGCGCAGGCCGATTACGGCACCGAGGAGCTGGTTCCAGAGATCAATCGTGAGGGGGCGAGGATCGCTCGCGCCGCTGCCGACGCGGCGAGCCTGCAAACGCCGGATCGACCCCGCTTCGTCGTCGGCTCGCTGGGGCCGACCAACCGCACCGCCTCGATATCGCCGAAGGTCGAGGACCCGGGCTACCGCAATGTAACCTTCGATGAGCTTCGCGTGGCCTACTGCGAGGCGGCATCGAGCCTTATCGAGGGCGGCGCAGATCTTCTCATGATCGAAACGATTTTCGACACGCTCAACGCCAAAGCGGCGATATTCGCTGTCCACGAAGTTGCCGAATTACACGGCCAAGAAATCCCGATCCTCGTCTCAGGCACCATCACCGACCGTTCGGGGCGCACTCTGTCGGGGCAGACAGTCGAAGCATTTTGGAATTCGGTGCGCCACGCAAAGCCGCTCGCAGTCGGCCTCAACTGTTCTCTCGGCGCCGAGCAGCTACGCCCCCATTTGCTCGAACTGGCCCGCGTCGCCGATGTGCCGGTGAGCGCCCACCCCAATGCCGGATTGCCCAACGAAATGGGCGAGTACGATGAAGTTCCCGCAACCACCGCCGAGCATCTGGGCGAATGGGCTGGGGCCGGGCTGGTTAATATTGTCGGCGGCTGTTGCGGGACGACGCCTGAGCACATTCGGGCCATCGCCGACGCGGTGGCGCCCCACCCGCCACGCATTATCCCGAAGATCGAACCGCGGACGAGGCTCTCCGGGCTCGAAGCGTTCGAGATCGCGTGAGATGGCGAAGATCGACGCAAAGCTTGGGGTTGCATCCGCTGAGGCGGCTTCCCGACTGGGCGATGCGGCACGGCCGGTCGCCACGTTCGTCAATATCGGCGAGCGCACCAACGTTACCGGCTCGGCCCGCTTCGCCAAGCTTATCAAGGATGGCGATTACGAGGCGGCCCTGCAGGTCGCCCGCCAGCAGGTCAAGAACGGCGCCCAGATCATCGACGTCAACATGGACGAAGGCCTGCTCGACTCCGAGGCTGTGATGGTCACTTTCCTCAATCTGATCGCATCCGAGCCCGATATCTGCCGTGTGCCGATCATGATCGATTCTTCCAAGTGGCAGGTGATCGAAGCGGGCCTGAAATGCGTTCAGGGCAAAGCCATTGTGAACTCGATAAGCCTCAAGGAGGGCGAAGCGCCGTTCATCGAGCAGGCCAAGCTGATCCGGCGCTATGGCGCCGCCGTTGTGGTCATGGCCTTCGATACCGACGGTCAGGCGGACACTGCCGACCGGAAACTAAAAATCTGCAAGCGATCGTACGATATCCTGACCGGCGAGGTCGGCCTAGCGCCCGAGGACATCATATTCGATCCCAACATCTTCGCCATAGGCACCGGGATCGAGGAGCACAACGACTATGGCCTCGCCTACATCGAGGCCACAAGGCGGATAAAGGAGACCCTTCCCCACGCCAAGGTGTCCGGCGGCGTATCCAATGTCTCTTTCTCCTTCCGCGGCAACAATCCGGTTCGCGAGGCGATCCACTCGGTCTTCCTCTACCACGCCATCGCGGCTGGCATGGATATGGGCATCGTCAATGCCGGCCAGCTCGCTGTTTACGACGATATCGAGGAAGGTTTACGCGAACGGGTCGAGGATCTGGTGCTCAACCGGCGGCCCGATGCCACCGAACGACTGCTTGAAATCGCTGATCAGGCGCAAGGTCAAGCCAAACAGGCGAGCGACGATCTCTCCTGGCGGGAGGGACTGGTCGAGGCGCGGATTGCCCATGCGCTGGTCAAGGGTATCGATGATTATGTCGTCGAGGATACGGAGGAAGCCAGGCTCCAGGCGGCGCGCCCGATCGAAGTGATCGAAGGCCCGCTGATGGACGGCATGAACGTGGTCGGCGATCTGTTCGGCTCGGGCAAGATGTTCCTGCCGCAAGTTGTGAAATCGGCGCGGGTGATGAAGAAAGCGGTGGCGCACCTGCTGCCCTTTATCGAATCCGAAAAAGGCGCCGGCGTCAGTACCAGGGGCCGTATTGTGATGGCCACGGTCAAGGGCGATGTCCACGATATCGGCAAGAACATCGTCAGCGTGGTTCTCCAGTGCAACGGATTCGAGGTGATCAATCTCGGCGTCATGGTACCCGCGCAGAGCATCATGGAAACCGCGAAGAAGGAGAAAGCCGACATCATCGGCTTATCCGGCCTGATCACTCCATCGCTCGACGAGATGGTGCATGTGGCAAAGGAACTCGAGCGCGAGGGGTTCACGACGCCGTTGCTGATCGGCGGGGCGACAACCTCGCGGGTCCATACCGCAGTGAAGATCGAACCACACTATCGCTCCGGCGTGATCCACGTTCTCGACGCTTCGCGCAGTGTCGGCGTCGTCACCAAGCTGGTTAGACAATCGCCGCGAAAGCGATTGCTGCGCCAGATCGGCAAGGAGTACGAGAAGCTGCGCGGCCGCCATGCCGGCAAGAGCGGCGAGAAAGACCGCCGTTCGCTCGACGAGGCACGGGTCCACAAGGCCCATTTCGATTGGTATGAGGCGCGGCCGCCCAAGCCGGCTTTCCTCGGGCTCAAGATATTCGAGGACTACCCAATAGAGGAACTCGTCGACTATATCGACTGGACACCGTTCTTTCGCGCCTGGGAACTCGCCGGCAACTACCCGGGTATTCTCGACGACCCGGCGGTCGGCGAGGCGGCGCGCGATCTTTACAACGACGCCCGCACCATGCTCGCCGATCTGGTCGATAACAAACGCTTGACGGCGCGCGGGGTGATCGGCATCTGGCCGGCGAACTCTGACGGCAAGGAAGATATCGAGATCTACACAAACGAGGACCGCAAGACGGTGCGCGCGACCATCCACACGCTGCGCCAGCAGCTTTTGAAAGCCGCCGGGCGGCCTGATTACGCATTGGCTGATTTCACCGCGCCGAAAGAATTAGGTGTCCCCGATTACCTTTGCGGCTTCGCGGTAACCGCCGGGATCGGGCTCGACGCAATTGTCGAGGATTATGAGAAGGACAATGACGACTATTCGTCCATCCTAGCCAAGGCGCTGGCCGACCGTCTCGCCGAAGCCTTCGCCGAGCGGCTGCACGAGCGCACGCGCAAGGAATACTGGGGCTTCTCGCCGGACGAGGATTACGCCAACGCCTCCTTGGTTCGCGAGGAATATCAGGGGATACGCCCGGCCCCCGGCTACCCTGCCTGTCCCGACCATACCGAAAAGCGCACCCTTTTCGAGCTCCTAGAAGCCGAAAAGAACGCCGGTATGACCCTCACAGAAAATTGCGCTATGCTGCCAACCGCCGCTATCTCGGGCTATATCTTCTGGCATCCCGAATCACGGTATTTCGGCACAGGACGCATCGGCCGCGACCAGATCGCTGATTATGCAAGACGCAAGGGATGGGAGGTGGCCGAGGCCGAGCGCTGGCTCGGCCCAATTCTCGGCTACGAGCCGGATTGAGTGGAGCCAGCAGTAACGCCTCGCTGCCGATGTCGAGCATTTCTAGGTAGGCGTCCAGCGAACCCGCGCTGCGCCGATCGCTCAACAGGGCGACAACCTTATCTGTCGTACCGCCGGCCGGACAAATCCGGCCGCGGCGTTAACGGCCGCGAAAGATTGAGCTACCGCGGGCCACCTGCTTCCAGCGCAAGTTGCTTGTGCTGCGGGCGCGGCTTCCAAACCTCACCAGCCGCCATAAGGCAGGACGTGCCGTTAGGCGAGTGCACCACCAAGGTCCAGGTCTTGCCGCCTTGGGCAGCAATCAGCTGAACCAACGAGCCGTTGGCGGCGATGCCGTAGGCCACGGGTTTCTCGCCATAGTCCTTCTCGAGGGTGTTCAAGACCTTCGATCTTGTATTGCAAAGCCCTTCGGCATTTGCCGGTGAACCGCCGACGACGAAGGCGCCGAGTGC
Source organism: Alphaproteobacteria bacterium (assembly GCA_027295145.1). Lineage (GTDB taxonomy): Bacteria > Pseudomonadota > Alphaproteobacteria > JAPULJ01 > JAPULJ01 > JAPULJ01. The sequence continues at coordinate 12,908 of JAPULJ010000279.1, forward strand.
CCCGAGGGTGATCAGGCTGGGCCAGGTGAGACCTGGCCGTTTTAAGTTGGCACGCATGGTTTCCTCCTGAATTGCCTTTCCGAATCCGCTACCTGCGGATCGTTTCTAATTGGTTCAACATCACAAATCTTAACTTTTAACCATTAACAAAGATTAAAAAGAATAATAACAATAGGTTACGTAGCCTAAACTCGTACCGATGCACGTGCGTCGGAATTTCGCAGATGTCCGGTAATTCAATACGAATGCTTTGCTATTGCACTTGCCACGCACGGTCCCGCGGTCGATCACTTTTTCGTGAACAACGCCCACAAACACGTGATCTATCGTGACTCTGCTCTGTCCCGCAGAACCTCTAGTGTCCGCCTTCCTCCAATGACTAAATTCGGATGGAAGTTCCTTTTTCCTCTGCCCCTTGAAGGGTCGCCTTGGCGGCCCTTTCTTTTTCACAAGAAACCGAACGATGCGACAACGAGCCGCCGGTAGAGCGGCAGCAGGAGCAACGACAGTGCTGTGATCCCGTCAATGCCGGCGACCCCAAAGACCAGCAACATCAGAATCAAAATCGTCAGGCTGGACCGCCTCGCATAGGCGAGCGTTAGCCGGCAATCGAGAAACACAAGGGCGGCGGTCAGGATGACGAACACACTCGGCGCCTGCAGTGGCGGCATCGCCCGCGCCGTCACCCGCCAGGCAGTTCCATAGATTCTATCCGCTAGAAATACGGTTGCCCGGACGAAAAGAACTCAAAACAAACGTGAGAGCATCACGGACCCGGCTAGAGCAGCCCCGCGCGTGGCTGGAAAAGATTGGCGCAATCTAACATCCAAATGCGTATTTTGTGAGTATCTGTTATGGAGGCGAGGACCCTGGCGGCCGTGAAAGCGTTCGCTCGGGGGGAAACGCCGTACGGAATGGAGTGACGTAATTTCGGTTTCGCGCGACACGCTGGCCGCACTGATCGCCGCTACTGCGAAGGAGGATCGCGGCGCTTTCGCGCGCCTTTATCAGGCCAGTGCGGGGAAACTATATTCCGTCTGCTTGGGCATCTTAGGCAGCCGCGCCTTGGCGGAGGAAGCCTTGCAGGATGCTTATGTCAACGTGTGGCGTAACGCTGTTGCCTTTGATCCGGCGAAGGGCACGGCAATGACATGGTTGATCACGCTGGCCCGCTACCGGGCGCTGAGTTTACGCCGCAAGGCCGGCCGCGAGGTTCCGGCCGACATCGAGGCCCAGTTCGCCAGCTTGGCCGATCCCGCGCCCGGTCCGCTCGCCGAGGCAATGCGCGGTTCCGAGGCGGCCGCCTTGCGCGCTTGCCTAGACGAGCTCGAAGGCCAGCCGCGCGAGGCGATCTTACTGGCCTATTTCCGCGGGCTGACCCACCAGGAACTGGCCCGCCATATGAGTGTGCCCCTGGGCACGGTTAAAAGCTGGATTCGGCGCAGCCTTTCGCGCCTCAAAGGATGCCTTGATCATGGGCCAGCGCAGGAAGGCCCGACCCAAAATGGTAAAGCGCAGAATGGCTAAACGCGACGACGATTATTGGCGCCGGATCGCTGGCGAATACGTCCTCGGCACGCTGCGCGGGCGGGCGCGGCGGCGCTTCGAGCGCCTGTGCGCGCGTGACGCCTACTATTTCGAGATGGCCGACGAATGGGAACGCCGGCTTGGCCCTCTCGCTGAATCGCTGCCCGAGAGCGAACCGCCCGCCGAAGTATGGACCCGCATCTCCCAACAGATCGACGGAGCGAAAACCAGGGTTGGCCTGTGGGACCGCCTGGTGTTTTGGCGAGGCTTCGGGCTTGTTTCAGCGGCACTCGCCGCCAGCCTGCTGGTTTTTGTCTCAATTGGCCAGTTTGCCGGCCCGCGCGAAACAGTGGCGGAGCGGGTGGCCGTGCTCAACGATAAGTCCAAGGCCGCTTCGTGGCTGATCACGGTTACGGCTGATGGGAGACGGATGACCGTGGCGGCCTTGCAACCCGTCGCCATGCCCAAGAACCGGACTCTGGAATTGTGGCTGATTACCAAACCCGGCGAGGCGCCCCGCTCGCTCGGCCTATTGCCGAGAACGGGCCGACGCTCCGTCGAATTGCCGCGCGAGATCGCCCGCCTGTGGAAGCGGGCACGCCTGATGGCAGTAACCCTCGAGCCGGCTGGCGGCTGGAAACCCGGCACCAAGCTGGGCCCCGTCCTCTTCAGCGGCCCCATCAGCGTTCTGCCCCACTAGCTGACCCGTGCTCATGCGCAACGCCCGAGCGGCTTCTTGAAAATTATTCAGGTGTCGAGTCCGCAGCTTCCGGCATAGCCGGTGGGGCTTGCTCGTTATCTTCGGAACCCGGCTGCTCACGAAACATTTCCACCTGGACACAATCTCTCCCTTGAGCCTTGGCTTCGTACATGAGCTGGTCAGCTATTTTCAGTATTTCGGTGGAATGTTGAGTGGCTGGGGTTACCCCCGCCAAGCCGATGCTCACGGTGATTGAGATTTTCGCGTCATCAACGTCAATTTCCGTGGACCTGATCGTCGCGAGTAGCCGCTCGCACGCGAGTTTTGCCTTATCAAAGTCCGTCTCCGCGAAAATTAGAGCAAACTCCTCTCCGCCCAAACGTCCGATCCAATCGACGGTGCGCAGCTCTCGAACAAGAAGATCGGCCAAAGTGGATAGCACTTTATCTCCCGCCACATGACCATAGGTGTCGTTGACCTTTTTGAAATGGTCGATATCGATCATCGCCACCGACATTGAGTGCTTATAGCGGCGGCAACGATCGAGCTCACCATCCAATTGCTCAATGAAGTGCCGACGGTTCGACAATCCGGTCAAAGCATCGGTATTCGCCTGGTCTTGGAGCAACTCGTACGCCCGGGTGAGATCCCGGATGCTGACGATTCCCCTCAGTTCCTCGCCTTCGATGACCGGAATATGGCGAATTTCCTTATCATTCATCAAAAAAAGAACGTTGGCGATCCGCTCGTCCGGTGCACAGGTGGTGATGGTACGGGTCATCACATCGCTGACCGGCAACGTGGCCACACCACCAGCATTTTCAGCGATCGCCCGGACCAGATCACGCTCCGTCACTATTCCAACGAGTTTCCCGCCTTGGTCGGTTACGATCAACGCGCTGATCTGGTGGGAGGTCATTGCCCGGGCGGTTTCCAGCAGGCTGGCGTCCGGGCGAATGGTCTTCACATCCACCGAGGCTTTTTCTCCCAACAGATCGCTGATGGTTATCGATTTGGGCATTCTGGATTGTCTCAGCCCGAGCCTGGCACCGCAAACTCAACTATTGACGAAGATTCGGTTGTGGCCAACCGCGCACGCTGACCCGGTTCATGATGCGCGTGTCGGCCGCGCCGCTTGCCTCTTCAAGGATCGGCCCCGAATGGAGGGTTACAGCGTTGTCCCAGATGACGAGGTCGTTGATACGGTATAAATGCGCATACTGGAATTTCGCATCGCTGGCGTGATCGCCGATTTCGTCCAGAAAGCCGCGCGCTTCCGTCCCGGACATCCCCTCGACACCAATGCAGGTGCCGGCCGCGCCATAGAGCGCCTTACGGCCGGTCACCGGGTGGGGCCGGACCAGCGGGTGGTAGACCGTCGGCATCGAGCCGTCGGTGCGGCCTTCGTAGCAGTGGGCGAACACGGCTGTCTCGGCCCGCGCCTTGAGGCGCCCAGGCAGGGCTTCGAAGGCGGCGAGTTGGCCCGCGAACAGGGTCTCGCCGCCGCTCGCCGGCACCGCAACCGCATTCAGCATTGTGAAGCTCGCCGGCTCCTCGGTAAAGACGAGGTCGGTATGCCAGAACGCGCCGCCATTGCGTTGGCGCTCGGGGCGGCCGTCGGCGTTGGACAGCACCATCACACCCGGCTCGCCCTCGACCCGCAAATCTTCCTCGACATGGTGGATCGGCGTGCCGAGATGGGCGCCGAAGGCCTGCAGTTCCGCCGGCTCTAGGCTTTGGTTGCGCAGGCACACCGCGCCGTGCTCGTAGAGTGCCGCGACGATGAACGAGCACGCCTCCTTGGTTAGCGGCACGCGCGCATCGATACCAGTGATCTCGGCGCCGAATCCTTCGCTGAGCGGTTTCTTATCCATCGCTTCTCTCCCCGAACACATGCCCTTAGGATGCTAAGGATAGGTCCGGTGTTGCCGTCTGGTAGCCGACCGGTTCCACATGGAACCCCCTCTGAGCGTTTCGCCGGGCCCGACAATGCGCTAAAGTCCATCGTCCGAGCTTGTCCAAGATTTGGGGGAAGATAGCTTTGTTAGTATACGTCACTCATCATTCTTGCCCTGAAACTCTTTTTCCAGCAGAGCCATCATGTCAGGGGACAATACACCCATCCGGCGGCCACCTTCCTGGAAAACTGCTGTACCAAATTCCGTCGATTCGTAAGTCAGGATAGCTGCATCAGTCGAATCTTTCATCTCCTTGAAGTTTTCCGGTGTCAGAGACAGGTATGAAGTTCGAATCGCTCCAAGCTCCAAGAGGCGCCCGATAGCGGCCGCACGGGAAGCATTTCCTAATACTTGACCCATGGTTTTCATTTCAGGATGCGTGACCACCTGACCTGTTTGTGTCTGCGCAAGTAACCACCAGCTTGGAAGATCCAACGATTCCGCTGCTTTCCCGACTGCCAGATGCCGGCTCAAGTCCAGCTCGCGCATCGTTTCCACAATACTATTAGACATAAGAGATTTCGCTTCATTAGGCTCCTCATCCGGCGCGTAGTGATTCACACGCATGTTGGCTAAATCAAAAAGCAGGGAATTGCTAACTGATCGAAGGAGTAGGACCTCCTCCGGCAGACGAACAGCGTGCGCGATTCCAACTTCGTACATCACGTTCCCGTTTCGGATTGGGCGACCATCTATGTCACCCATTTTTGTTATGTCGGCGAGAATTAAACGGGAAGTTGTTATGCCTGAGAGTATCTCTGTCAGAATCGAATCGCTGATTCGTCGTGTATCGACCCTAATAGGCTTGAGGGACTTCCCATTCCTTTGGACATCGCTGATTGCAGGGGCAATTACCTCCGACCACCGTTGATCGAAGCGAGGGTCAAAGCTCATGGCGACAAAAACAGTTTCCTCTCTCGGAAATGGTGGAAACAAGCCAAAGAAGTTTGCCGGGTACAAATATCTTCTCCGTTATCTAGCCTTCCTACTCTAGAGCACCAGGCCGTCCGTGGGGTCGCGAGCTCACCAAGTTACCTGACAGCCCTTCCTACTGGACTTTACTAAAACGGAGAGGGCGATTCCACTGATCCACTTGTGAGGTAAGGAATAGCAACGGGTGGCAAGGAAGCACCACGAGGCGTTTCGCCGGGCGCGACAAGGCGTTAATGTCTGCCCTCCAAGCCTGTCTTAGATTGAGGGGAAGGCAGCGTTGTCGAAATCGAGGAGACGCGGCGGCACTATGCCGAATGCCGCCCTGTGGTCATTGAACGTGACCCGGCGGCTGTGGCGCAACGATCAGGTCTTGCTCGGCACGCTCGCGGTTGTTCTCGGCGTTGCCGCAGCCTACGGCGCCATCGCATTTCGCACACTCGTCTCGATGATCCAGTTGGCCGCGCTGTCGACGAGTTCCGAAGACCTTCTGAAATTCATGGTCGGGCTTGAATGGTGGCAGGTTGTCCTTGCGCCTACGCTGGGCGGGCTCACTGTCGGCCTCATCGTCCACTTTTTCACAGCCGAGCAACGTCCCCTTGCCGTCGCCGACGTGATCGAGGCGGCGGCGTTGAGGAGCGGTCGCATGAACCTCAGCTCCGGCCTCAAGGCGGCAGTGGTCAGCGCCATATCGATCGGCTCCGGCGCCTCTGTCGGCCGCGAGGGGCCGGTTGTTCATCTCGGCGCCAGCCTCGCCGCTTTCGTCGCCGACAAGCTCAACCTGTCGCGCGGCCGCGCCCTGACCGTGCTCGGCTGCGGTGTCGCCGCTGCGATCGCCTCCTCGTTCAAGGCGCCCATCGCCGGTGTCTTCTTCGCACTTGAAGTCGTCGTGGGGCACTACGCGCTTTCCGCCTTCGCGCCGATCGTCATCGCCTCGGTGGTGGGGACAGTGATCTCTCGCGCTCATTACGGCGACTTCCCGGCCTTCATCGTCGCCGATCACCTCGTCGTCTCGCCCTGGGAATTCCCCATTTTCGCTCTCCTCGGCATTGCCTGTGCCGGAGCGGCCTTCCTGTTCATGCGCAGCATCTTCGCCATGCAGGACATTGCCGAGAAAGTCCCCGGCCCGGTGTGGCTGCGGCCGGCACTGGCCGGGCTGGTGATCGGGCTCCTGGCGCTCGTCTTCCCGCAGATCCTCGGCGTCGGATACGGGGTCACCGATCAAGCCCTGAAGGGTGTTCTCGGCCTTGAGCTGCTGCTGGCGTTGATCTTCATCAAGATCTTCGCAACTTCGCTATGCCTCGGTTTTGGTTTCGGCGGCGGGGTGTTCAGCCCCTCGCTGGTCGTCGGCGCCATGCTGGGCGGTGCCTTCGGAGCAGCGGCGGCGTTGGTGGTGCCCGACGGCCTGTCCTCGCCCGGGGTTTATTCGATGGTCGGCATGGGCGCGGTCGCCGGCGCGGTGCTAGGCGCGCCGATTTCGACCATCCTCATCGTCTTCGAGCTGACCGGCGACTACAAGGTAACCATCGCCGTGATGGTCGCCGTCGTCCTCGCCTCGATAATCGTCCGCGACGTGCTCGGCCGCTCGTTTTTCAACTGGCAGCTCGAGCGCCGCGGCATCGACTTGAGCGGCGGGCGCGAGAACGAGCATCTGAAATCGATCAAGGTGCGACGCGTCATGGAGAGCCGTATGACGACGGTCGCCGCGGGCACCAAACTGACCGACCTGCGCCGCCGTATCATCCGAGCGCCTTCGGGCGTGGTCTTCGTCACCGACAAGGAGGGCCGCCTTGAAGGCATGATCACGATGTCGGATCTGAGCGAAGCCTTGTTCGATCTGAGTCTCGATGAATTTGTCACCGCCGGCGAGATGGCGCGGCCGCCACACGAATTCGTCGAGGCCGGCATCTCGCTCGACCGCGCAGTCGCCGCCTTTGGGGAGGCCGCCAAGGAGCCCTTCCTGCCGGTCGTCCAGAACCGGCGAACGATGAAGCTGGTCGGCATTCTGACCGAGCGCGAAGTGATGCTGGCCCAGCAGCGTGCGTTGTTGAAAGCGCGGGCGGAAGAAAAGGGAGAAGAATAGATTTTGTCCCCACGACGGCGAATTCGTATTAGAGCGTCCTGCCCAGTCCGGGCTATAACCGCTTTCCCATGACCGACCCTTTCGAATTCACCGAGCAAGCGGCGGCGCCGCCACGCAAACTGTCCGAAGCGGCGATGCCTCAAGCCGCTCCGTCATTCGTCGAAGCACTCAACCCAGCCCAGCGGGAGGCGGTTGAGGCCCTCGACGGGCCGGTCCTGGTGCTAGCTGGCGCCGGCACTGGCAAGACACGGGCACTGACCACGCGGCTGGCACATATCCTAAGTCTACGTTTGGCTTGGCCCTCGCAGATTCTCGCCGTCACCTTCACCAATAAGGCGGCGCGTGAGATGCGCGAGCGGGTCGAGGCGCTGATTGGCGCCGGCGCCGCCGAAGGCCTGGCCCTGGGCACTTTCCATTCGCTGGCCGCCCGCATGTTACGCCGCCATGCCGAACTGATCGGGCTCAAGCCGAACTTCACGATCCTGGATCAGGACGATCAGATCCGCCTCGTCAAGCAAATCCTTCAGGCCGAGAATATCGATAACAAACGCTGGCCGGCGCGGATTCTGCACGGCGTCATAGAACGATGGAAGGACAAGGGACTGACCCCCGACAAGGTCGATGCGGGGGAAGCGGGTGAGCTCGCCGGCGGCAAGCTGGTGAAGATTTACGCGTCCTATCAGGCCCGGCTCAAGACCCTCAACGCCGCCGATTTCGGCGATCTATTGCTGCACTGCCTGACCTTGTTCACCACCCACCATGACGTCCTCGCCCAGTATCACGAGCGCTTCAAGTACCTGCTTGTCGACGAATACCAGGACACCAACGTCGCCCAGTATCTGTGGCTGCGCCTGCTTGCCCAGGGCGGCGGCAATATCTGCTGCGTCGGCGACGATGACCAATCGATCTACGGCTGGCGCGGAGCGGAGATCGGCAACATCCTGAAGTTCGAGAAAGATTTCCCCGGCGCCAAAATCGTGCGCCTCGAACAGAACTACAGATCGACAGGGCACATTCTAGGCGCTGCTTCGGGCCTCATCGCCAAGAATGCCGGGCGTCTGGGCAAGACCCTGTGGACGCAAGGCGAGGATGGAGAGAAGCTTCACCTCGCGGGCTTATGGGACGGCGAGGCCGAAGCGCGCACGATCGCCGAGCGGATCGAAAACCTCCAGCGGCACAAGCACGCTCTCGACGAGATGGCCATCCTGGTGCGGGCGAGCTTCCAGACCCGCGAATTCGAGGAGCGCTTCATTACCCTCGGGATCCCTTACCGGGTCATCGGTGGCCCGCGTTTCTACGAGCGCATGGAGATCCGCGACGCCATCGCCTACCTGCGGGTCATCCACCAGCCCGACGACGCCCTCGCCTTCGAGCGCATCATCAACACCCCCCGCCGGGGCATCGGCAACAGGAGCTTGCAGGCGATCCACCTTCTGTCGCGCGAGAAGGACATCTCATTGGGAGCCGCGGCGCAGCTGCTGATCGAAACCGACGAATTGAAGCCAGCTGGACGCCGGGCGTTGGCCAGCCTGCTGGCGGATTTCGAGCGCTGGCGGGTCCTCGCCGAGAGCGTACCGCACCTTGAGCTCACTGAGACAGTACTCGACGAATCCGGCTACACCGGCATGTGGCAGAACGATAAATCGCCCGAGGCGCCGGGTCGGCTCGAAAACCTCAAGGAGCTTGTCGCTGCAATGGATGAGTTCGAGAACCTTGCCGGATTCCTCGAACATGTCTCCCTGGTGATGGAAGCGGTCGAGGGCTCAAACGGCGATATGGTCAGCCTGATGACCCTGCACGGCGCCAAGGGGCTGGAGTTCGATACAGTCTTTCTGCCCGGCTGGGAGGAAGGGCTGTTCCCCCACCAACGCGCAATGGACGAGAACGGCGCCGCCGGGCTCGAAGAAGAGCGCCGGCTGGCCTATGTCGGGATTACCCGCGCGCGCACCCGCGTGCACGTCTCATTTGCCGCCAACCGCCGCATCCACGGTCTGTGGCAGTCGTCAATACCCTCGCGCTTCATCGACGAGCTGCCGCCCGAGCATGTCGAGATTGCCTCCGAAGCCGGACTTTATGGTGGGCGTTCCCGTGAGCCCGAGCCCCGCGCTCGCAGCGTTCCACGTTCGATGGGCAGGGCGACGTTCAGCAGTGCTGGCGAGTCTTACTCAAAGGTGCGCACCAGGACAAAAGTCCCCCGCTCCCGGATGATCACCGGCGAGGCAAAGCACATCGGCACCGCGAAGGTCTCGCGCTTCAAGCCCGGCGTGCGCATCTTCCACGACAAGTTCGGCTACGGGACCGTCACCGCCGCCGAGGGCGACAAACTGACCATCGACTTCGACCATACCGGCGAGAAGAAGGTGATCGAGAGCTTCGTGAAGGAGGGCTGAGCCATGCCACACGCCGACTGGTACTTCGATTTCATCTCGCCGTTTGCCTACCTGCAGCACGAGATTCTGCACCGGCTGCCGGACGATCTCGAGATCACATTCAAGCCGGTGGTTTTCAGCGGGCTTCTGAACCATTGGGGTCACAAAGGGCCGGCGGAAATCCCCGGCAAACGCATCTTCGTCTTCCGCCAGTGCAAATGGTGGGCCGACCGCAACAAGATCACCTACACTCTGCCGCCGGCGCACCCTTTCAACCCGATCAAGGCGCTGCGCCTGGCGATCGCGCTGGGCTGCGAGGCCGGCGCGATCGAAACCATCTTCCGTTTCATTTGGGCCGAGGGGCGCGACATCGCCGACGATTGGCCGGCTCTCGCCGAGCGCTTTGGCATGAGCGCACAGGAGGCCAACGATCGGGTGCAGGCTACAGAGGTCAAGCAGGCGCTGATCGCCAACGGCGAGGCGGCAATCGAAAGTGGCGTGTTCGGAGTGCCCACTTTCGTCATCGACGGCGAGATCATCTGGGGCGTCGATTCGACCGAGATGATGGCCGACTACCTCGACAACCCCGCCCTCTTCGCGACTGAAGAAATGCGACGAATCCTCACCACCCCGGCGGCGGCGCAGCGGGATGGAGGCGGGTAGTACCGACACTCGTAATCGATGCCTAGGCATTTACCTTTCGGCATACAGGCGTGATTTATCGGCCCGGCAGTCGAGTCCAAGTGCTTGCAGCACTGCAAACAGGCTGCCTAATATGACCAACCAGATGAGCCAGAACCTCTCTTGGATCAGGCAACATCTGTCTTAATCCGACGACGGACATGAAGCAAAGCGGCGAGCCAATGCCGCAAAAAACCAGGGAGGATCAGATGGCGATACCCAGACGCGGACTGCACCACCTCGCCCTGTCGACCGGCAACATGGACGAGACCGTGCGATTTTGGACCGAGGTCCTGGAATGCCCGATCATCGTGACGCTGCACCTGCCGCCGGAGGATCCGTTCGCCGACCTGCCGCAGCTGCCGCCGACCAACCTTGGCGGCCGCAAGCACTATTTCTTCGACATCGGCAATGGCGACGCCGTGGCGTTCTTCGATTTTGGTAGCGAAACGCCGCCGGTCGATGGGGGCTTCGCGCACCACGTAGCACTGACTTGCGCAACCGAGGATGAGCTAATTGAGGCGAAGAAGCATCTGGAATCACACGGCGTAGACGTCTCCGAGGTGGTCGATCATTTTCTCTGCAAGTCGATCTACTTCAAGGATCCCAATGGAATTTACATGGAGTATGCAGCCTATAGCGGCGAATGGACCTCGGCCAACCCGTTCCTGCAGGATGCCAACCCGGTGCCCGCCGCCCGCGATCATCTGGGAGCCAAGCAGGAAGAACGCTTGCTCGATTTCGAGGCCGGTATCCCGGATACATATGGGCGGGCCTCCTGAGCCGGGCCCCGGGCGTGCACGGATAGGGCGTTCAGACCACGCTTGGCCGCTGGCTGTTGCACTACGTTTGCAGCGGATCCTCACCACACCGATGGCGACGCAGCGGAAGGTTCCCGGCTAATCCTCTTCCACCAACGATTTGAGTTTGTCCAACGCCTGCTTCCGTGTGGCTTTGAAATCGCCTTCGATCCACCATTGCTCTACGTTAACGAGGGCCGCGCCGACCGGCGGGCCGGGGGTAATTCCGAGGCCCTTTGCGTCCTCGCCGCCGACCGGGAGTTTTCGCGGCTTCCAGCTTGTCGCCTCGGCCAGGGCGGCAACGAAATCCGCCATGTCCGGCGGCAGCTTTCGCGAAGCCTTGGCATCGGCCAGGCGCCGGGCTTGGCCGAGCAGAGCGAGATCGCGGAAAAGCTCAGGGCCGAGCCGGTAGAGCTGGCGGCGGGCACTAGCGCCCGGGCCGGGCGCGAAGCTGGGTTCCTCGCGGATCAGACCAGCGAGGCGTTCGCGCTCGGTGTTGGAGAATTTAAGCCGTTTGGTTACAGCTCGCGCGCCAGTTTCATCAACATCGATTACGCTCGCCATGCGGCGCACCGGCTGAGGCTCGATATTATCAATCTCGAGGCCGGCCAGCGCATTGAGGCGAGTAAATTCGCGCGCCTCGGGCAGAAAATGGGCCAGGATATCCTGATCTTCCATCAGCGCGAACACGCTCGCCGCGTTCGGCGCCAGGAGAAGACGCCGGGTCTCGTTCCACACCCGCTCGGCTGAGAGACCGGGCAGTTTCGGGGCCAGCTTGCGGCAGGCGGCGAGCGCTTTTGGGTCGGGTGCCTGGGTGCCGTACCAAGCCTGGAAACGGAAGAAGCGTAAGAGCCGCAGTACATCCTCTTCGATCCGCGCCGCTGGCTCGCCGACGAAGCGGACCAGGCCGGCGCGCAGATCCTCGGCACCGCCAAAAGGATCGTAAAGCGTGCCGTCGGGGGCGAGAAAGATGGCATTCATCGTGAGATCACGGCGCTCTGCATCAGCCATCCAGTCGTCGGTATAGGCAACGCGGGCGTGGCGGCCGTCGGTTTCGATGTCCCGGCGTAGCGTCGTGATCTCGAAGGGCTCGCCGTCATGGACCGCCGTGATGGTGCCGTGTGCAAATCCGGTGGGAACCGCCTTGATGCCGGCTTTCTCCAAAGCCGCCATCACCTGATCGGGCGGCAAGGGTGTCGCGATGTCTATATCGCGGACCGCGCGCCCAACGATGGAATCGCGAACGCAGCCGCCAACAAAGCGGGGCTGCCCGCCGGCCTCGGTGAGCGCCGCGATCACGGCGCGGGTTCCCTTCGCCGTCATCCAGGACTGCGTGTCCAACCGGCCAGTCGAACGCCCCGTCTTAGGCATCGGCCCTAGCCTACTTCGTCTGTCCGGGGATGATTTTACCGTCGATGATACGGGGCGGGATGTAGTCGCTGTTGGTCGAAGCGCCCCCGGTTATCCCGAGAAAGACGAAAGCGCCGATCGACAGCACGATCCCGGCGACCACCAGCCAAAACCAGGGGCCGTCCTCCCAATCCGGTTTCGCTCCGCCGGTCGCCTGGGCCCGCTGGCGCATCGCCGCGATGTAGATCGCGTAGAGGATCAGCGGCAGCAGGAACAGCAGCAAATGTTGAATGACGATCCGCAGCATTACGCTTCCAGGATATCCGATAAGTTCACCAGCATACCCGCGGTTGCGCCCCAGATATAGCGTTCGCCGTATTCCATCGCGTAGAAGTGACGAAGGGCACCGTTCCAGGTCAGGCTCTTGCGCCCGTGATTGCCGCGATCGAGAATGAATTCGAGCGGAACCTCAAATATGTCGGCGACCTCGAAGGGGTCGGCCTTGGTCTCGATGGGCGGCGCCAACAGCCCAACGAAAGGCGCCACCAGATAGCCGGTGCCGGTAACGTAATCGTCGAGCCGGCCGATGATATCAACCTTTTTAGAAACAATGCCGATCTCTTCCTCGGTCTCCCGCAAAGCCGCCGCGAGGGCATCGCCGTCGCCCTCATCGACGCGGCCGCCGGGAAAGCTGACCTGGCCGGCATGGTCGTGCAGATGATCGGTACGCTGGGTGAGCAATACGGTCATGCCGCCAGAATGGGTGATCAAGGGCACCAGAACCGCCGCCGGTGTCAGCGCGCCGGTCGGCCGGTACCCAGGGTTTAGGTCGTAATCGCCGCGTTCGCGCGCTTCGGTACCGGAGCGCAGCCGCCCGCTCGATCGCTCAAAAGATCCGGCCAGTTTCTCGATGATCAGGTTCGGGGTCACGCTTGTTCTGTCAGCTCTGGTTCCGTCAGCTCGCCGAGGGTGAAGAATTCACCCTTGCTCCAAACCCCATAGAGATGGTCATTCCCGTGCCGGCGTTCCATCCCAAGCTCGACCAATTCGTAATAGACGGAGCGGGCGATGCGGGCCTCGAGCCCGTCGCGGATATGCACGTAGGGCACCGGGTGGTCAGTCTCGGGATCAACGGCAACGCGGATTGGATTATCGGCGCCGACTGTCACAAATTCGTCAAGATTGGTCCGCAAGGTCAGCACCAGTTCCTCGCCGGCCCCCGTGGCCGTCAACTCCACCGCAACAAACGGGACGTCATCGACCTGGATACGACCCTTTTCGACCGGCGTTTCGAGCACGTACTGGCCGTCCGCCTCGCGTTTGAGAACGCTTGCGAACAGCTTGACCAGTCGTTTGCGACCTATCGGCGAGCCGTGGTAATACCAAGTACCGTCCAGGCCTATGCGCATATCGATATCGCCGCAGATCAGGTCCCGGGCCGGGCGTTGCGGCGCAGTCCCGGACTTCCCGCCGTGAGCCGACAGGTGTCGTACAAGTTGTTCGGGCGAAGGTGGGGCTTTTCTTGTCACACTGCCGATCCTGACCAAAGCGCGGAGTAATACCTTGAGCGTAGCCGAAAGCGGTACCGCCGCAACCTCCCCGACCGATACCAAACTCGTCTCCGAAATTGAAAAGCTCGGCAAGATCCTAGCCGAATCCCGGCGCAGCATCGGCCGCGTCATCTTCGGCCAGCAGGAAGTCATCGACGAAACCCTTATCACGCTGCTGGCTGGCGGTCACGCATTGCTGATCGGCGTTCCTGGGCTGGCCAAGACGCGTCTCGTCGAAACTTTGGGCATCGTCCTAGGCCTAGACGAGAAACGCATCCAGTGCACCCCCGACCTGATGCCTGCCGACATCCTAGGCTCAGAGGTCCTGGAGGAGAGCGAGCGCCGGCGGCGTTCCTTCCGCTTCATCAAAGGGCCGGTCTTTACCCAGCTTCTGATGGCCGACGAGATCAACCGGGCCAGTCCTCGGACTCAATCGGCGCTACTGCAAGCGATGCAGGAACACCGCGTCACGATCGCCGGACAATACCACCCCCTGCCCCAGCCATTTCACGTTCTGGCCACCCAGAACCCTCTGGAACAGGAAGGTACCTACCCCCTTCCCGAGGCCCAGCTCGACCGCTTTCTCCTACAAATCGATGTCGGCTACCCCGATCTCGACTCCGAGCGCCAAGTGCTGATCGCCACCACCGGTATCGAGGAGGCCGAGCCGCAACCGGTGATGACGGCCAAACAATTGCTCAAGGCCCAGCAGACGATCCGGCGGGTCCCGGTCGGCGGAAGCGTAGTCGAAGCGATCCTCAAATTGGTGCGCGACGGGCGGCCAGAAGACTCGCCGATCGCCGAAGTCCGCGAGCATGTTGCCTGGCCGCCAGGACCGCGCGCCTGCCAGGCGCTGATGCTCGCCTCGCGCGCCCGCGCGGTGCTCGACGGCCGCCTCGCCCCCTCGATCGACGATGTGTTGGCCCTGGCCCATCCGGTATTGCGCCACCGCATGGCGCTCAACTTCGCGGCGCGCGCCGACGGCGTGACCATCGAGCAGGTCATCGACCGCATATGCGCACCAATGGCCTGAGGCAGGACACCAATAGCCCATGGCGAACCTGGCCAAAATCCTCAAGACCCGCCACCAAGCGGAGCATAGCGCCGGTAAACTGCCGCCGCTGATGGTCGCCGCCGAGCGCGTCGCATCGACGGTCGCCCAGGGCGTTCACGGGCGCCGCCGCGTCGGCCAGGGCGACTCGTTCTGGCAGTTCCGGCGGTTCGGGGCCAGTGATGCAGCCCAACAGATTGACTGGCGGCAATCCGCCAAGAGCGATCATCTCTATGTTCGCGAGACAGAGTGGGAGGCGGCCCAGTCGGTATGGCTGTGGCGTGACGGGTCGGGATCGATGGACTACCGTTCCGCGCGCAACCTGCCGACCAAAGCAGAGCGCGCAGAGCTTTTGCTGCTGGCGATGGCGGCGCTACTGGTCCGCGGCGGCGAGCGGATTGCCCTATTGGAATCCAGCGCCCGGCCGGCTAGCGGACGCGCGGCGCTCGAACGCATCACGCTCTCCCTAGTTGGGCCTCTTGCCGGGGCGGAAGCCAGCGCCATCCGCAATAGCCTGCCACCTTTCGTGCCTCTGCCGCGATACGGTCAGCTCTTCGTGATTGGCGATTTCCTTTCGCCGCTCGAGGAGATAGACGCGATCGTGCGGAGCTACGCAGCCCAGGGTCTGAAGGGCTACGTGCTACAGGTCCTCGACCCCGCTGAGGAAAGCCTTCCCTTCGCCGGGCGCACGCGTTTCGAAGGGCTCGAGGGCGAAGGCAATCTACTGGTGCGGCGGGTGGAAACCGCGCGCGGCACATACCTCGATCGCATCGATGCGCAGATTGATGGGCTTAAAACATTGTGCCGCCGGGCCGGTTGGAGTTTCGGCGGCCACCGTACCGACCGGCCTCCGGAGAGCGCACTCCTCGGTGCCTATATGGCCCTGTCGGCGACCCTGGCGCGGTGATCGGGATGTCGGTGGTCACGCAATGCTGAACCTCGGCCCCATCGCTTTCGCAGCGCCCTGGTTTCTGCTCGGACTCCTCGCCCTGCCGGTCATCTGGTGGCTCCTGCGGATCACACCGCCGGCGCCCAGACTAGTCCGTTTTCCCGCCATCCGCCTCCTGTTTCGCTTACCGCAGAAGGAGGAAACGCCGGCCCACACACCGCTTTGGCTGTTGCTATTGCGGCTGCTGTTAGCAGCGATGGTGATCCTTGCCCTAGCCCATCCGTTGCACAACCCAAAGGCCGGAGTGGCCGGCGGCAATGGGCCGCTGGTGCTGGTCATCGACAATGGCTGGGCGGCGGCTCAGCAGTGGCAGGCGCGCCAAAGATATCTTGGCGATCTTCTCGATCAGGCGGCGCGCGCGCGGCGCAGCGTCATGGTGCTAGCAACCGCGCCGAGTGAAACCAGATTGGCGCCGACAAAGCTGCTGCGTGCGGCCGAGGCGCGGATCATCGTGCAAGCGCTAAAACCGATGCCCTGGCCTTCCCGCCTGGATGACGCCGCCAAAGCGCTCGCAGGTGTCAAACTGCCGGGTGCTTCGGTTATATGGCTGAGCGACGGTTTGGAGCACCCCGGTTCGGTAGTCTTCGCCGAAGCGCTCAAACGCATAGGGCCGGTTACGCAAGTATTTGGAAAACGCGAGAACCTGCCACTCGTCTTGCGCCCACCCAAGGTCAAAGGGAGCCAACTGACGGTTGAAATCGAACGCGCCATTGGCGGCCGCGAGGGCCGCGTGCAGGTACGCGCCCTCGATGAAAAAGGCACGGTTCTGACGACGACCCCGGTGCGGATTGCAGCCGGCGAGCGCCAAGCGTCGGCGGTCCTAGAGATGCCGTCGGAATTGCGCAACCGGATCGTACGGCTCGACATCCTTGGGCAGAAAACCGCCGGCGCGGTGGTGCTGGTGGATGAACGCTGGCGGCGGCGGCCGGTCGGCATTGTTGCCGCCTCGACGATTCGCGGTGGTCAACCCCTGTTGAGCGAGCTGTATTATCTCCAACGCGCGTTGGCGCCCTATGCCGAGTTGCGCCGAGCCGGCGTGCGCGAACTTCTCGTCCGACCGATCGCGGTGATCCTGCTCCCCGATGGAGGGCCATCGAACGCTCGCGATCGGGCCCGTCTGGATGGCTGGATCCGTCGCGGCGGCCTTCTCGTGCGATTCGCCGGTCCCCAACTCGCCGAGAGCGACGACGACCTCATCCCGGTCAAGTTGCGCCGGGGCGGGCGTTCGGTCGGTGGGGCGATGACCTGGACAAAACCTCTCGGCCTCGCACCCTTCACCCAAGCCGGCCCGTTTCTAGGCCTCGCAGTGCCGCCGGAGGTCAAGGTGAGCCGCCAGGTCCTGGCCGAACCGGTCGCCGAACTCGCCGCAAAAACATGGGCCAGGCTGGTCGACGGAACCCCGCTGGTGACCGCCGAGCGGCGCGACAAGGGCTGGTTGGTACTGATCCATACGACCGCCAACCCCGACTGGTCGAACCTTCCGCTTTCCGGATTGTTCGTCGAAATGCTGCGCCGGCTTGTGGCGTTAAGCCAGGGTGTTGCCGGGAGCGATGCAAATATTTCCCTGCCGCCTCGCGAAGTGCTTGACGGATTTGGCCGGCCGGCCCGGCCGCCAGCCTTTGCCCTCGCGATTACGTCCAAGGCCTTCGCCACAACCCGCGTTGGGCCGCGCCACCCGCCGGGCCTCTATGGCAACGAAGCCGTCCGCCGCAGCCTCAATCTCTCACCCTCGATCAGCAGGCTGGCAGCGGCGGGCCCGCCGCCGGCAGGCATCGCCCGCGCCCTTCTTGCCGACGCGCGCCAGTCCGATTTCAAACCCTGGCTGCTCGCCGGCGCCATCCTCCTGCTGCTCGTCGATATCGTAATTGGCCTCCTGCTGCGCGGCCTGCTTCCGCGGCCAGGACGGGCCGGCGCAGTGGGCACGATGCTGGCGGCGGGAGTGCTATTGCAGGTCCTGCTAGCGCCCACTCCCGTTGCTGCGGAGGCCGGTGGTTCGCGTGAAATATTCGCCATTAAGGCGACCTCGAAGACAAGACTTGCTTACATCC
>JAPULJ010000028.1 GCA_027295145.1 Alphaproteobacteria bacterium
ACCGGCTTTTGGCATCACCCCTTTCCCATATCGGTCACTGGCTTCTGGCATCACTCCTCGCGTGCGATCGCTGCGCCCGCTTTCTTCAGCGCGTCGAACTCGGCCATCAGTTCCTTCATCTTGTCCTTGGCCTGGCGTACGAAGTCGGCGCCGTCCCAACCCCGGTGGTTGCCCTCGCGGTAGGCATGGGCGTTGATCTGGTAGAGCCAGGCGTTCCAGCGGTTGGCGACGTAGTTGTTTCGGGTCTTGATGGCCTTGGCTGGGGCGCCGACGATAATCGAATTGTCGGGGATTATGGTGCCGGCGGTGAGCACTGCGCCGGCGCCGACGATGCAGTTGTCGCCGATCTCCGAGTTGTCCATCAAGGTCGCGTTGATGCCGATAAGGCAATTATCGCCAATGCGGCAACCGTGGATCGTGACGTGGTGGGTTATCGAGCAGTTGGCGCCGACATAGGTCCCGGTGCGATCGCCGACATGCACCATCACGAGGTCCTGTATGTTGGTCATCTCGCCGATCACGATCTCGTAGTTCTCTGCCCGGATAACCGTATTGGGCCAGATCGAGGCCTCGCGGCCGACCCGCACCTTGCCGTAGATTTGAACGCTTGAATGAATGAAAGCCGGCTCGTTCAGCTCGACATCGGGCCCGTATTTCTTGGCGTCGTAAGGCATATTGGCCCCCACTCCCGTTCCTCGTAAGGCCACGCCGGCGCTGGCCAGCGCCAATTATAGCCTCCCCGCCGGGGGCCGGGCAAAGCGCCGCTCGCGATAGAGCACATAGAGGCCGCTGACGACGATGATCCCGGCGCCGACATAGGTCCATAAATCGGGAATATCGCCGAATACCATGAAGCCGAGGATCGTCGCCCAGATCAACTCGGTATAGGCGAATGGTGCGACCACCGAGACCTCGGCCCGCTCATAAGCCAGGATCACCGCATAATGGCCAATCCCGCCGAAAAAGCCGGTGCCGACCAGCATCAAGGCGTCGATCAGGTCGGGGGTGCGCCAAAAGAAGGGCACCACGAGCGAGGATACGGCCGCGCCGACGAGGGCAGTGTAGAACAGCGCGTTGAGCGGATCGGCGGCGCCGCGGATCATGCGCGTGACGATCTGGTAGGTGGCGTAAAGAAATGCCATCACGATCGGCAGTAGCGCCGCCCATTGCAGCGTTCCCTCCCCCGGACGGATGATGATCAGCATCCCGATAAATCCGACGGCGACCGCCCCCCAGCGGCGTGGCCCGACCCGCTCGCGCAGTATCAAAACAGACAGACCAACGGCGAAGAGCGGCGCGGAGAAGGACAGGGCAACCGCGTCGGCCACCGGCATCTCGCGGACCGCAAAAAACATGCAAACCGTGGCCAGCAACACCAGAACCGAGCGAAACACCTGCATGACTTTGCGTTTGCTGACCAACAGTGTCGTGATCCGGCGCGGGAAAAAAGCCATGATCAGCAGCAGATGGGAGATGTAGCGAGCCCAGATGATCTCGGGCACCGGAGTACCGGTGCGGCCGAGATAGCGCACCATCGTGTTCATTACGACGAAGCTAAAGGCCGCGAAACATATTAGCGCGATCGCCCGCAAGGGCGCTTTGGCCGCGCTTGCGCCCGCCCTTGTCACCGCCGTCGTCTCACGCATCGGCCTTCCCGTTGGCCATCAGGACGAAGGCGTAGGCCCGCGCCACCTCCTCGAGCCGGTCGAACCGACCCGAAGCCCCCCCGTGCCCGGCCTCCATGTTGGTGTGCAATAGAAGAGAGTTGGTGTCGGTCTTGAGCGCCCGCAGCCGCGCTACCCATTTTGCCGGCTCCCAGTATGTGACCCGCGGATCGGACACCCCGGCGGTGACCATCATCGCCGGGTACTCCTTGGCCTCGACATTGTCGTAGGGCGAATAAGAACGGATGGTGCGGTAAGCGCCGGCATCCTTGATCGGATCACCCCACTCGTCCCACTCGGGCGGGGTCAGCGGTAGATCGGCGTCGCTTATGGTGTTGACAACATCGACAAAAGGCACTTCGGCGACAATCGCGGCAAACAGCTCTGGCGCCATGTTGACCACCGCCCCGACAAGGAGGCCGCCGGCGCTGCCACCATGGGCGGTGATCCTTCCCTCGCCGGTATAACCCGCGCCGATCAAGTGCCGGCCAGCAGCGATGAAATCCTCGAAGGTATTGGGTTTGCGGGCGAGCTTGCCATCGAGATACCAACGGTAGCCGCGATCGGTGCCGCCGCGGATATGGGCGATGGCGTAAACGAAGCCGCGATCGACGAGGCTCAACCTGTTGGTCACGAAGGAGGCTGGCATGGCGTATCCGTACGCGCCGTACCCGTACAGGAGAAGCGGTGCCGATCCATCGAGCGCCAGCCCCTTGCGATGGAGGACCGAGATCGGTACCATCTCGCCATCGTGGCTCTTGGCCATCAGGCGTCTTGTGACATAGTCCGCCGGGTCATGCCCGCTCGGCACCTCCTGCTCTTTGCGCAAGCTGCGCTCGCGGCTCGCCATGTCGTAGTCGTAGACCCGCCGCGGCGTCGTCATCGAGCTGTAATCGAAGCGCAATAAAGTCGTCTCGTATTCGTAACCCGGGACGATGCCGAGGTCGTAGGCTTCCTCGTCGAAGGCGATGTCGTGCTCGCCTCCGTCCCCCAGGTCGCGAACGACGATGCGCGGCAGTCCGTCGACGCGCTCGAGGCGGACGAGGTGCCCGGCGAACACCAGAATATCAAGGATCAGCCGGCCTTCCTCGTGGGGCACGAGATCACGCCAGTGTTCGCGATCACTAGCATCCAGAGGGCACTCGGCGATCTTGAAGTCGATCGCACCGGCGTCGTTGGTGAGAATGAGAAATCGATCGCCATGGGAATTTACTTCATAGCGGACGCCACTTTCGCGCTTAGAGAATACCTTCGGCTCGCCTTCCGGCGCGTGCGCGTCGATGACCCACACTTCGGAAGTATCGGAATGATCGGCCATCGAGATGAGGACGAAGCGCCTATCCTCGGTGACGCCGAGCCGGACGAAGAAACGCGGGTCGGCTTCCTCGTAGACCAGCGTGTCGTCCTTGGGATCGCTGGCGATGCTATGGCGCATGACTTTCGAGGGCCGCAAATTCTCATCGAGAAGAGTGTAGAAGATGGTCCGCCCATCGCCGGCCCAGATCAGCGAGCCCGAGGTCCCCTGGATGCGCTCATCGAGTAGCCGACCCGAGCCAGGATGCGTGAAACGGATGGTGTAGTGCTCGGAGCCGGTCAGATCGACAGCGTAAGCGTAGTGCTTGTGATCCACCGCATGGCGGCAAGCACCGATCCTGAAAAAAGAGTGGCCTTCGGCTTCCACGTTGCCATCGAGCAGCACCTCCTCGGCGGAGCTTGCAGCCCCACCCAGAAGCCGCCGGCAGAAGACCGGATGTTGCTTTCCGGTCTCGTACCGTACGTAGTACGCGTACAATCCATCCGGCGCGGGTACGGACGATTCATCCTCCTTGATCCGCCCCTTCATTTCGGCGAAAAGCCGTGCGCGCAATTCCTTTGCCGGCTTCATCACCGCCGCGCAATAGTCGTTTTCGGCGTCGAGATAGGCGCGGATATCTGGGCCGAGCTTGTCCGGCTCGCGCGTCACTTCCTGCCAGTTTTCCGCCCGCAGCCAGGCATAGTCGTCATCCACGCTCTCGCCGTGGCGGGTGGTGCGGGTCGGGCGCTTCTCGGCGATCGGCGGTTTTGGCGGCATGGGCGGATGACCTAGTTGGCAAGATCGCGGAAGCGCCGGACGACACACACGCTAGAGCTCGAATACCCGCAGCGCATTCTCGCCGCGGACTTTGTTGCGCACGCCGCCCTTCAGCGCCTCGACCCGGCGCAGGCAGCCCTTCATGTCGCCGATATTGTGCGGATAGTCCGAGCCGTACATGACGTTGTCCTCGCCACCGACGCCGATGCAAAGTTCCAACGTTTCCTGCTGGAAGGTGACGCCGTCGTAGTAGATGCGGCGCAACAGCTCGCTCGGCGGGGTGTCGACGGCCTCGCTTACCGCTTTCATGTTGGTGTGGCACATATCCATGCGCCCGGCGATAAACGGCAGGTAGCCGCCGCAATGCGAGGCGATGAATTTGATGTTCGGATAGGTGTCGAGGAACCCCGAATAGAGCATGCGCGAGACCGCCAGGGTGGTATCGAACATGAAGCCGACCTGTGCAACAAGGTTGAAGCGGCCGATATCGAGGTTCTCCACCGCGGGCGGGGCCGTCGGGTGGATCAGTACCGGCAGGCCTTTGCGGTCGATGGCCTTCCAGATCGGGGCAAATTTTTCGTCGGTCAGCGAGTGGCCGTCGATATTGGCCAGCACCATCACCCCGACAGCACCCTTCCTGTGAGCGCGGTTCAGTTCCTTCAGCGCCAAATCCTTGTGCTCCCAGGGAATCGAGGCGAGCCAGCGGATACGGTCGGGCCAATTCGTCTGCGCCGACGCCATGTCGTCGTTGACGAGCCGCGCCGCCTTGAGGCTGACCGAGGGCGGGCCCCAGAATACATTGGGTGCGGTCAGGCTGACGATAGCGATATCGACCCGCGCATCGTCCATGTCGTTGATGCGCATTTCGTAGTCGAAATGGGCCGGCTGTGGGGTGGCGAAGGGCGCCTTGCCCTTATAGATGGCGAGCGGCGCCGGCTTGTCGCGGCTGGGCTTGACCTGATAGCGTGGCGCGCCTTTCTGCTTCAAGAGCTCGAACCAGGCATCGCTGTACATATGGGTGTGAACGTCGATCACGATGGCCATGCCATCACTCCTCCCATCGCTGGGGCCGGTGCCAGGACAATACCGATCTGAAAGGCTCCCGACGCCGATCGCCCGGTCGGGAACTCTAAAGGACCCCCCTATCGGAGATGGCTGGGGCGGCAGGATTCGAACCTGCGAATGCCGGTATCAAAAACCGGTGCCTTGGACCACTTGGCTACGCCCCAACTGCCTGGAAGCATTTAGCCCCTTCAGGCGACTTCCGCAATGTTTGCCCGATACCAGTCGTAGGCGCGCGCCAGCCCGCCTTGCAACGATGTGCCGGCCTGCCAGCCCAGCGCGTTCAACCGGCCCACATCCATCAGCTTGCGCGGCGCGCCGTCGGGCTTTGAAGTATCGAAGACGAGCTCGCCCTCGAAGCCAACGACCGCCATCACCGTTTGCGCAAGCTCGGCGATGGTGACGTCCTCGCCGGTGCCGACATTGACGTGGTCCTCGCCCGAATAGTGCTGCATCAGGAAGACCAGCGCGTCGGCGGCGTCGTCGACATAGAGGAATTCGCGCCTGGGCTTGCCCGACCCCCACACGTTCATGGTCTTGGCGCCGCCGCGCTTGGCTTCGTCGGCCTTGCGGATCAGCGCCGGGACAACGTGGCTCGACTGCAAATCGAAATTATCGCCCGGCCCGTATAGGTTTGTCGGCATGGCCGAGATGAAGTCGGCCCCGTGCTGGCGCCGGTATGCCTGGCACAGCTTGATACCGGCGATCTTGGCGATGGCGTACCACTCGTTGGTCGGCTCCAGCGGGCCGGTGAGCAGCGCATCTTCAGCCATCGGCTGAGACGCCAAACGCGGATAGATACACGACGAACCGAGAAACAGCAGCTTCTGCACACCTGTCTGCCAGGCGCTATTGATGATGTTGGCCTCGATGGCGAGGTTGTCGTATAGGAAATCGGCCGGCCGAGAAACGTTGGCCAGGATGCCGCCGACCGTTGCCGCGGCGACAAATACCGCTTCGGGGCGGGCCTGCGCCATCCACTCCTCGACCTCCGTCTGGCGCCGTAAATCGATGCTGTCCCGGCCAACGGTGAGCACCTCGGCGCCCTCGGCCGCCAGCCGGCCGACCAGGGCCGAGCCGACCATGCCCCGATGCCCGGCAACCCAGACCAACCTGTCCTTCAGCCTGTAGGCTGCCTCAGGCGCTGCGGTCATGGCGCTGGGGTTCTTCGGCGACCAGTTTGAGATCATGGTCGACCATCTCGGCGACCAGATCGGCGAAACTCGTCGTATGGGTCCAGCCGAGCTTGTCGCGCGCCTTGGAGGCATCGCCGCGCAGGATCGGAACTTCTGTCGGGCGAAAATAGCGCGGGTCGATCTCGACTAGTACCGCGCCAGATCCCTTATCGACGCCGGTTTCCTTGACCCCCTTGCCACGCCATTCGATCGTCCGGCCGATGCGCGCGAAGGCGAGTTCGACGAACTCGCGTACCGTGTGGCTCTCGCCGGTGGCCAGCACGTAGTCGTCGGGCTCGTCCTGTTGCAGGATGCGCCACATTCCCTCGACATAGTCTTTTGCGTGGCCCCAATCGCGCTCGGCGTCGATGTTGCCCAGATAGAGCCTGTCCTGCATCCCCAGCTCGATGGCGGCAACGGCGCGGGTGATCTTGCGGGTAACGAAGGTCTCGCCCCGGGTCGGCCCCTCGTGGTTGAAGAGTATCCCGTTCGAGGCGTGCAGGCCGTACGCCTCGCGGTAATTGACCACCGTCCAGTAGGCATAAAGTTTGGCCGCCGCATAGGGGCTGCGCGGGCGGAAGGGCGTATTCTCGTTCTGCGGCACTTCGGGCGTGTTGCCG
>JAPULJ010000280.1 GCA_027295145.1 Alphaproteobacteria bacterium
TTCCTGCTATCGGCGATAAGCTGGCTATTGAAATAGACACGCACCCACCGCGGGCTCGGTTCGAATTCACTGCGGGGATAGGGCGAAACGGTATACGTCGTCATTGTCCTTCTCCTCGTGCGGGTGAAGTCGGCTATGGACCAACCCTAAGTCCGTAAGACGCGGCTCAATACGGACTTCCTTCCACAATTGCGATCTGGTTTCCGGATGGTTCACTGATTGATGTTTTGGGCCATCGTCCAAAGTTTTCGATAAAACATTCAATTGGCGGCGGTAATGTATGGTTGGCGCTCGCCTTCGAGATAGCGAAGCACATCGATGGCATCGATGATCAGGGAGATGCTGTCCACGATCATCGCGGCAATTATCCAATATCCGAACGGCTCGCCGGGCTCGACCCGATCGAGCCGGGTCCACAACCAAGTGACCTGCCCCCACGGTTAGTACCATCCGCTAGGTTAGTCTCCTAGCGGCTTGGCGAAAGCGTCGATCTGTCTGGAGCCCACCCAGAGCGCAGGACAGATCGATGCGCTGGTTCCGGATGGTTTCCGGTGCTGGCGGCCTGTAATCGAATCCCGTATTGGCCGTTTCCGGCCCTCACTCACCGCCCATCATAGGCCATATCAGGACGCATCGGTAAAATAGGTTACAGCATTGATATTCTTCCATAATTGTCCGAACTCGGAGAGCGAAGCATGCCGTTTCAGGCATGTTACTCTCGGTTAGAAACTTCCTTTCATCCCCCTGTCGCACCTAATTTGTGCCTCACCGAAACATTCCAGACGATCGAGCAATGCGACCCGGAAGTACGATCATGGAAATGCGCGACACACAGCCGAACATCTCTCGCGCCCGGATACCGACCGGCAACACGGGAAGGCTCGGTCCTGTTGCATATGGCTTGGCGGTGATCGCCGCCACATTTCTCTTCAGTGCGATCTCGGGCGGCCGCCCAGCCTCCGCGCAGGCGGTCTGTGGCGACCATAGCGAGATCCTCGCGAAACTCGAGGAGGTCCATTCGGAGAAGCCCCGGGCGATCGCCGTATCCGCGGACGGGAAGTTGCTTGAGGTTGTGGTCTCTGCGACCGGGAGTTGGAGCATTCTGCTGACCCACCCCAACCGCCGCACATGCGTGGTCGCCACTGGCGACAGTTGGGAGAGTCTGCCGGTCATCCCTACGGGCCCGTCGGCATGAAATTCCTCCTTGCCGTCGCCACTCTTGGTCTGGTGTTCATGTCCCAGCCACTTTTTATCGAATCGGGAACCGATCGATTATTTCCTTTGACCGTCTGGCCGGACGCGTTGTGGACACCAAACGCCCAATCCAGGAGATCCGGCCCATGAGCAGAGATTTCCTCATCAATGGTCTCGTCGCCTTGTTTGCCGCTGTGGTCATGCTGTTGGGTATCAAGCTGGCCGCGGCCGCCGAATCGGCGACGGTCGATACTCCAACTCAATCCTCCTGCCAATTCGTCGAATTCGAAAACAGCCTGGCTTCAAACCACTCGGCGGGAGACGGGAAAGAACCGATCAGCGCAACAATGGTTTCGACCAAGCGGGATGGGAAGTCCTGACCGTCCCGGCCACGGCGACTCCCCCGCACAACTGAAGGAAAGGGATTTATCATGCAACCAAAGGTACTCATTGCTGCTGTCGCGATCGTGCTTACCACCGCGCTTGGCGTTGCCCAAGCGAAATCCCCCAGCGACCTCAACGATTTGGAGATCGCCCATGTGGCCTACACCGCGGATTTGATCGATATCCGATATGCGCATCTTGCGCTCGCGATTTCCAAAAATCCTGCGGTGCGCGAGTTCGCTCAGACTATGATCCGAGATCATAGCGCCATTAACGACAAGGCCCTCGCCCTCCTGAAGAAGCTCAAGGCCTCGGCACAGGACAATTTCCTGAGCCAGAATCTCAATGCCCAAGCCGACACGCTGGTGGACGAGATGAGCCACATGCACGGGAAGGCATTCGACCGGCGTTATGCGGCCAACGAACTCGCCTACCACAAAGCCGTTAACGGCCTGGTCGAGGGCGTCTTCATTCCCAACATTGAAGATCCTGAAGTGAAGGCTCTTTTTGAGGAGGCAATCGTAATCTTCAAGGCCCACCAAGAGCACGCCGAGAGGATGGTTCTTTCACTCCAAGAAGTCGCTTCGCTCGAACAGTAGATTTCGATGCCCGGATCCCGCACTTCTTTTGGGACTGCGGCGGCCTTGGCCGTCGCAGTCCTACTGGGCGTCACGTCGAGTCCGATGGTCGCCGGTGAATCCCTACGTCAGTCACACACCGTCCAAATCCGCAACCTCCGGTTCAGCCCCAGCGAACTTGTGGTGGCGCCGGGCGATACCGTCGAGTGGGTCAACAAAGATCTGATCCCGCACACGATCACGTCCGACGACCGGACTTGGGACTCTGAGCGGCTCAATCAGAACGATCGATGGGAGGTCGTCGTTCACGAGGGAATGCGCGAGACCTATTTCTGTCGCTACCACCCCTCCATGACAGGGCGACTTGTCATTCGTTTGCGATCGCCTGGATAGCGAAGAGGCGTGGACATGCGGCCAACGACCTTGGCGCCGCCACGGCCCCCGACGGGAAACCAGTCCGTCGGGCGTAATACCGGAGAAGCAATCATGCTCGAAGTCGATGAAAGGAGAGAGATCGTGTCCAGGGAATCGACGTCTACTAATTATCCCCTCAAGCCCTTTTCGCGAGTGTCTATCGGCAATCTTCCTGATTCTTGCCGTGATCGGTCGTCCAACCGTGTCGGGCTGACCTCTGGCGAAAAATCCGAGGGTGCGAATCACGACTTGGCTCCAAGCACCGCCCCGGCATCGGGTCCGGTGGCGCCACCCGCCCGCGGCCGTTTCGCGACCTCGGACTTGAACGATCTCTACCGGCTTGTGATCAACCGCAACGGCCGCTTGAAGCGGTTGATCGAGCTGCGCGCACCCGAGATCATCGTGCGCAACGAAAGGCGGATGCTGCAAGAGGCGGTGGCTGCCCTGTTCGACGATGGCGAGATCGCGGAAATCACCGCTCATATCGGCGTCAACATTTTCACCACCTACCTCATTCATATCACCGGAACCGAGTCCGATTTCCCCATGGTGGACACAGTCGCAACCTCTCTCGCGGCTTAATCAACCTTATCCCGTGTGGTCAAAATACTCCAACGCGCTGAACTATCGAGGTTT
>JAPULJ010000281.1 GCA_027295145.1 Alphaproteobacteria bacterium
GTGGAGGGCGGGGCGATTGCGAGCGGCCGTGACGCGTTGGAAGGGAAGCAGGTTGCCTAAGATGCAGATACGGGGGTGGAAAGCCAAGCGGCAGGTCAACTGCCGATCTCTCGCGAAACCGACGAACTCATCCCAGGCGATATCGCCGCCTGAGGTCCGCAGGAGAATCATTGCATCAGGAATCCAGCGAATAGGCGGCATTGGGTTCCAACGCAATCCGTGAAGGATCGTCACGATAAGGTGGCGCGTCGGGTCCGGCGCGAGTGTCGCGACCCCGTTGAAATCGAGCGGGCGAGCGGAAGACCAAAGGAAATCGTCATTTCCAGATCCGGCAAACTCGATGGGACAATGCCAATGGATGTCGATCTCGCGATTGTCCGCGCTCGAGAGCATCAGGGCATGGCGATACTTAAAGGCGTCCGGCGAGGGATCGTCAAAAGGCCGCCAGCCGAGACTCTTCAGCACGTCGATGGCCCGGGGCGCGTAAGCGGCGGGCACGAGCACGTCAATGTCGGTCATCGGCCGCAGGGCATGATTGGAGTAGTGCTTGAGGACAAGCGGCGCGCCTTTGAGCAGCATCGTGCGAATGCCGGCATGGAACAGCGCCGCCAACGCCGGTCGCATGCTGTCGAACAGTTTGTGGTTCTTATACCACGTAAGCCGATAGACGCCCTTGAGCCGGCCCATGATCGGGTGCGTGACGCCCAGCTTTCGGAGATTGCCGTAAAGAAGCGGCAGGAGACGAAACGTCGCGGGATCGAAATCCTGATCAAGATCGATGAGGCCGAGCCATTCGCGAAAGGCGGCGAGGGCAGGCTCGCCGTTCAGAATAGCCGCCCGCAGCATGATGTCTTGCTCGTGCGACGGCCACAAGCCGAAGAGCGAGAAGTCCTGGTTTGCAATCCGGCCAATCAAGTTCACCCCTCCGTCATGTTGCCCGCGCCGCACGGGGCGTTCGAGGTGTCCGCTGCGGCCGCGGCGCGCCTGCGAACGAGCGACATTTTCAGCGCGCGAAGATAGTCGTTTCGCCGCGCCTTCTCCCGCGTGACGGTATTGTTGCCATGGATGCGCCGGCGTAGCACGGTGGCGTCGAGCAGGCACATTACAACACCCGCTTGCTCTGCTCGCGCGACCCAATCGAGCATCTCACCCACCTTGAGCCCCTCATGGAAGAGGCCGACGCGAAGGAATGCAGTGCGCTCGATCAGCATAGACCCGGCGAAGCGTGCGGGCATGGAGGCATGCGGCCTACCGAGGCGGGATTTTTCGTCTTGATCCAGGTCGGGACTGACAAACTCCTCTAGAGCGCCAAATACGCATACGGTGTTCGGATGCGACCGCATGTATTCCATCCGCAGGCGGAGGCTTCCTTGCGGCCACAGATCGTCCGCATCGAGGAAGGTAAGGTATCTGCCCGCAGAAAGCTCGACACCACGATTTCGCGCCGAGCTGATGCCGGCGTTTGCTTTGCTTACATAGCGCACCGGCGGACCAAACCGCCGCGCCACGCGGGAGCTTCCGTCCGTCGATCCATCGTCAACGACGATAATCTCCAGCGCGCCGACATCCTGAGCAATCGCGCTTTCGATCGCCTCGGCAAGATACGCCTCTGTGTTGTAGCATGGAATGATGACGCTAATCAGCGGCGGGGCACCGTTATCCGGCAAGTGGCGCCTCCTTGCCTTGCCGTTTGCGCCGGATCGACCCACGCATGGCGCGCAGCAAAAGAGCGTTGATTGATGGCGTTGTGAGCGAGGCGTTCGTCCCGTGCACCCGCTTGCTCACGAGTACGCGCGGAAGAACCGCCATGGGCACCTTAGCATCCCTGGCGCGCGCGAACCAATCCGTATCTTCGCTCACCGAATAACTCGAGTCGAAGAGGCCGACCTGCCGGAAGACCTGCTTCCGCGCGACAAGCGCCTCCATGATCATGCCTGGAACCGGCTTTTCCAGCAGCTCGGCACGAAATCCATCGGGAATTCTCGCGCCCCCGTCAAGAAAATGCCGGACCATCGTTACCGTATACCCGACCTTCGGGTTCAGCCGCATGAATCCAACCTGACAATCGAGTTTGCCTGCTTCCCAAATGTCGTCATGAGAGATAAATGCTATGAGATCGCCGCGCGCCATTTCGATGCCCTGGTTGTAAGCGTTGGCGATCCCAGACGAGCGCTGGGCCACGACCCGAGTCCGCGGAAATCCGCCGGCGATCTCTACCGTGCGGTCTTTCGATCCGCCGTCGATGACAAGCACCTCGGCGGGCTTCGTCTCCGAGCGGAAGACGCTACCGAGAGCCTCGGCGATGAACGGTTCGCCGTTTCGCACAATCAGGATCACGCTGACGGAAAGATCATTTGCGTCAGCGGGCAGTTCCAGGTTGTAAGCGACTTGTGCCACGGATTTCGTCCCGGCGACCGGTTCGCGCTCCCCCCGTCAACCTTCCTTCGCGGCTCGCGAGGGTTCGGCGGACTTGTCGTCCCTTGGCTTGGGCCAACCTGCGTCGCCGACATCGTGGATTGGATCGAGCAGCAGGAGATCCTGCATATCCGTGTAAGTGCAGAGTTCAGGGATCTCATAACGCTCTTTGGTCGAAGGAGTATCCGCGTTATAGCCCTGTGCGTTTGCGCGATCCGGATCTTCAACGGCAACCTCGCGCACGAGATCCTCCTCGACCAACCGGTCGAAGAACGCCTTTAATGTGACCGTGATTTCCTCTGCAGAGGCATCGTAGCGGCGGGATGTAAGGCACTGGATTTCGCGGACCGATTTCCGCTCTTCGATCCACGCCCACACAACCGCGCCTATTCCTAGGCTGCTGTGATAATTGCCCGATTTCAAATTCATGATGACGACTTCCCCGTCCATCATCTCGGACACTACCGACGGAGCGTTGATAATGAATTGTTGGTTAGTCATAAAATTGGTGACCAAGCATCCGCATCCACCGTAACCGAAACTCCTAAGGCAGAAGGCGCAACTGAATTGGTATAATCGCCATGACTTACAATAAATAGTCGTGGACTTTTTTTGGTTCCGACGCACTGAACCAATGAGTAAAAAGCACTTTGTGGGCCGATTTCCGATTCTCTGTAAAATCGGCTAATGCTCTGCAACAAAAGGAGATATTCCTGATCCTTGGTTGCTGAAACATTTGCGCAGAGCAGGATTTCAGGGAAAAGGAGAAAATATTTGTTACTTTTTGCCAAAAATAGGAATTGATCCCTCAAACGGCGTATGGACTAACATGGAAAGTGGACCAACAACCGGGGGCAGGTCAAAGGGGTGTCTATGGAAAAAGTTCGCTACGGTGTGATTGGAATAAAGGGCATCGGCCGAGCCCATATCCAGGCCGCTCAAGCCAATGAATAAATCGATCTGGTGGCCCTCGTTGACGTTGATGAAACTGAGGTCGTTCAGGTCGCCGGTGAGTTGGGGATTGGTGCGTTTACCGGCTATCGCCATTTGCTAGATGCAGGCATCGTCGATGCGGTATCTATTGCCGTTCCTCATCACCTCCATTATCCGATCGGATTGGATTTCCTAAAAGCCGGGGTCCATGTGTTCATGGAGAAACCCTTCGCTATTCGAGTATCTGAAGCGGATGCCATGCTGGCCGTAGCACAGAAGAACAATTTGAAAATTGCTGTGGGCCATCAATATCGAACCCACCGGTCTTCTCAGATT
>JAPULJ010000282.1 GCA_027295145.1 Alphaproteobacteria bacterium
GCAGGATATCTTTACCCACCATGTGAACATCAGCAGGCCAATACTTTGTATATTCTTTGTTTTTCGTATCCGGAAAGCCGACGCCAGTGATGTAGTTGGTAAGCGCGTCGAGCCACACGTACATAATATGGGCGTCGTCCCTGGGGACCGGGATGCCCCACTTAAACGTGGTGCGGCTGACCGAGAGATCCTTCAGCCCCCCCTTCACGAAGGAGATCACCTCGTTGCGCCGGGTCTCCGGGCCGATGAAATTCGGGTTGTCCTCGTAATGCTTGAGCAGCCGGTCCTGCCAGGCCGACAGGCGGAAGAAATAGGACGGCTCCTCGACCCAGCCCACCTCCGCGCCCGAGGGCGCGACCTTCTTGCCGTCGGGCGTCTCGGTCAGCTCGGCCTCGGTATAGAAGGCCTCGTCGCGCACCGCGTACCAGCCGGCGTAGCTGCCCGGATAGATCTCGCCCGCCTCCATGAGCCGGTCCCACAGTACCTGGCAGGAGCGCTGATGGCGCGCCTCGGTCGTGCGGATGAAATCGTCGTTGGAGAAGTTGAGCACGCCGGACAGCTCGCGGAAGTTCTGCGATACCTTGTCGGTGAAGGCCTGCGGCTCCATGCCGGCGTCGAGCGCCGACTTCTCGACCTTCTGGCCGTGCTCGTCGGTGCCGGTCAGGAACTTTACGTCATAGCCGTCAAGACGCATGAAGCGCGCCAGCGCATCGCAAGCCAGCGTCGTATACGCGTGGCCGATGTGCGGCAGGTCGTTGACGTAATAGATCGGCGTCGTGACGTAGTACGAGCCCTTGGTCCCGGCCATGGAGTTCCCCTCGCGCGAGCCTCGTTGAATCTCAGGACGCGACGGCCTCGAATTCCAGCAAAGCGGTGATGACGACCTGCTTACGGTCCAGATTCGCCCCTTCCGCACGGGCGAAGAGGCGCGTGACCTTCTCCCACAGGCCAAGCCATTGCACAAGGGCGCGGCCCTCGACCAGCCGGGCCATGACCGGGCCTTCGCCGGGCACAACTTCGGGCGGCAGGCGGCCTTCGGCGGCGCCGCGCACGAGGCGCGCGAGCCACCACGCGATGAGCTCCGTGCCGGTGCGGAATGCCGCCCGGTCCGCGCCGCGCGCCAGACGGTCACCGAAGGCGTGGAGCCGCGGTACGTCGAGGCGCGGCAGTCCGGCGAGCACGCCAACCATTTCGCGGTACAGCTCCAGTCCACCGTCCGCGGCCAAATCCAGCGCCCGGCCGATGCTGCCCTCCCCCAGGCGGGCCAGTGCGGCCGCGTCTCCGGGCGCAAGGTCCGGCGCGTAACGTCCGAGCAGCTCGGCGAGCGCCGGCTCCGCCAGGGGCCGAAGCGCGAGATGACAGCAGCGCGAACGGACGGTCGGCAGCAGGCCGCCGGGCGCATGGCTGACGAGCAGCAGGAGGGCGTTCTCCGGCGGTTCCTCGAGCACCTTCAGGAGCGCGTTGGCGGCGCTGCGGTTCATATCGTCGACGGGATCGACGACGACGACCCGCCAGCCACCCTCGGCCGAGGTCATGCGCAGGAAGCCGACCCCCGCCCGCACGTCGCCGACGACGGTCTCCGAGCGGAGCTTCCCGGATTTGGGATCGGCGGTGCGTTCCAGCACCTTGAGGTCGGGATGCGTGCTGCTCGCCACGCGGCCGAACACCGGGTGCCCGGGATCGAGGCGCAGGGTCTGCGGCGTCTCGCCGAACAGGTTCGGCCCCTGTCCCGCCCCGCCGGCGAGCGCGAAGCGGGCGAAGCGGTAGGCGAGCGTCGCCTTGCCGATGCCGCGCGGGCCGGTGATCAGCCAGGCGTGCGGCAGGCGCCCCGAGCCGAAAGCGTTGAACAGGGTCCGCTCGGCCGCCTCGTGACCGATGAGCTCCGGATTGGCGCGCGGGACGGTCGAGTGAATGTCCGCAAAATCGCTACTGTGCAAACCGGTCCCGCCTTTTTGGGGGAGGTGTTAGAACACGGGAGTGCTAGTTAGAATTGTAACTAAGAAGAAACGTTCAGCGTCAAGAAAACCGGTGGCGGATTTCTCGCCAATTCAAAGTACTATATATTACATACAGTCTCAAGAATGTCGGATTATGTGATAGAAGAGCGCTCTCAGCCACCCGCCGCAATTTTGAGATTTGAGTCATCTCCACAGTCACTAAATTTAACATCTCCCCCTGAGCGGATCAGGCCGTTCTCCAAATAGGGGAAGCGCCTTATTAATGCATCGAGGGTTTGCTGAAGCGTGTCTTCAACTGAGCCCGACGCATCAACATACTCGTAATTGTCACCCGATCGAGATTCATAAATAGATCGCGCTTTCTCCAAGGTAGGTAAGTCCTCAAATTTACTCAATTTTCCTCGTTCGCGAATGATACGTTCCATTCCCACAGAAACATGGCATTTCAGAATGAATGTAACATCAGGAACTAGAATGTCTTTTGCAAAGTATGCAAACAACTGGTCTGCCTGCGCGGGCGTACCTGTCTGAAACGCGAGAGTGGAGTCCACATATCGGTCACAAATCACCACCCGGCATGAAACTAGTGCCGGCTTAATCTTGTTTTCTAAATGATGAAGACGATCAAGATGAAAAAACTCAATCTCTTTTTCTCTTGAAAGGCGACCCTCGAATGCAGACTGTCGCAGTCGTTGTCCCCATGACGTGGTACTTGTTGGTTCCTTTGTCGTTAGGGGGTTTAGATGCGCTAGGTGGTGTGCAAGCTGCTTGACCAGGGTTGTTTTCCCAGCCCCGTCAATACCGTCAACTGCTATGAACATGCGTTCCCCCGACTCGGCGTTCCGAGTCAGTAGCACGCTTCACAGAGAGTCACTAGTAGCGCGAATCTCCAATCCACAAGTAATTGAATATTATCCCCAAATTTTTCAACAATGATGTGACCTGTCTAACGAAAGGCCATGAATTCGCGCGAATCCGATTCGCTTTCTTAGACTCAAACAGGACTAATTTTCATACCAAAACGTTCATTGAGGGCTGCACAGATTCGGAGAAACAGTGTTTCTGCACTAACGGTTCCGTCGAGGAGAATACAAAGCTCCGGGTCGTTTTCAGCAATGTCAAGAAACCCTTGTCGGACGTTCTCATGAAAAGTGCGGCCCATATCTAAATATCTGTCTTCGCCGCGTCGTCCGGAGGTCGCCCGCGCGAGGCCAACGTCCACGGGCACATCCAGGATCAGCGTGAGGTCGGGGATAAAATCACCCAGGACCAGCGCCTGGAGCCGCGCGATCGCCGCGGACCCCAGGCCGTGCCCGTAGCCCTGATAAGCCATAGTGGAATCGGTAAAGCGGTCGCTGAGCACCCAGTCGCCGGCGTCGAGGCGCGGGCGGATGACGCTGCGCAAATGGTCGCCGCGCG
>JAPULJ010000283.1 GCA_027295145.1 Alphaproteobacteria bacterium
CGCCTGGAAGCCGGCCAGGAGCGGCGCGAGGCCGTGCTCGAGGCGGGGCGCACGTTGGCCGTTCCACTGCTGACCGCGACGCTGACGACGATTCTCGCCTTCGCTCCGATTCCCCTCGCGGTTGGTGGAGCCGGCGAGTACACGCTATCACTCGGACAGGTGATCATCATTGTGCTGCTGTCGTCGTGGTTTTTGGCGATGTTCTCGACCACGACGCTCTGCTACTGGTTCATGAAGGTCAAGCCGAAGGCGGGAGGCGCCAGCGCGGCTAATGCGGCGGAGCTCTACCAGGGCCGCTTCTACCGGTGGTACCGGCGCGGCTTGGTGGCCCTGCTACGGTTGCGCATGGTCGCTATCGGCGCCACCGTCGCTGCCCTGGTGCTCGCCGGTTTCGCGCTGCGCTTCGTCACCCAGGAGTTCTTCCCGGCCAGCGATCGCAATCAGTTGCTGGTGTATTTCGACCTCCCGGCGGGCACCCACATCGAAAAGACAACTGCCGAGATAAACCGACTGAGTTCATGGCTCAGCGACAAGAAGGCCAATCCCGAGGTCGCAAACACGATCGCCTATGTCGGCAGCGGCGGCCCGCGTTTCGTCCTCTCGCTGGCGCCGCTTGATCCCGACCCGCATGTCGCCTTTCTGCTCGTCAGTACCAAGAGCAACAAGCAGGTCCCCGCGATGATCGACCGGCTGCGCAGGCGACTGGCTGATCGCTTTCCCGAGGTCAGCGGCCGGGTCAAGGAGATGTGGTTAGGTCCCACCGAGACCGGCTTGCTGGAAATCCGGATCGCCGGTCCCGACTCCAAGGTGCTGGTGAAGAAGGCCGAGCGCCTGGAGGTGGCGCTGCGCGCCATCCCCGGGATGCTCGACATCAGGCAAGATTGGGAAAACCACATACTGAAGGTCCAGGTGGTGGTCGATCAGGCGCGCGCGCGGCGGTCCGGGGTGACCTCGCAAGAGGTCGCAAATTCGCTCAGCGCCTATCTCGACGGCACTTCGATCACCGACTACCGCGAGGGCGACAAGACGATCCCCCTCGTCTTGCGCGGGCTGGAATCGGAACGCCGGTTGCTGACCGTGCTCAGAAATATCTCGGTTTACTCCGCGCAGACTGGCAAAAACGTGCCGCTCGAGCAGATCGCGGATTTCCGGACCGCCTGGACGCTTAGTCGCATCAAGCGTTTTAACCAGGAGAGGACCATAACGGTTAGCGGCAAGCATCAGTTTCTGAAGGCAGGACAGCTCCTGGACCGACTCAAACCCGCTCTCGAAGGCCTGAACTTGCCGTCGGGCTATCGCTGGGAGATCGGCGGTGAGTTGGAAAAATCAAAGGAAGCCCAAGCCAACCTGTTCGCCAATATGCCGATCTGCTTCGCGCTGATCGTGATCTTGCTGGTCTGGCAGTTCAAGTCGTTCCGTCGGCCAGCGATCATCCTTCTGACCATCCCTCTTACATTCATCGGCGCCATCATAGGTCTCTTGGTCATGAACGCAGTGTTCGGCTTTATGGTCATCCTTGGCTTTCTCGCCCTCGCCGGCATAATCATTAACAATGGAATCGTGCTGATCGACCGTATCGACAATGAGCGTGAAGCCGGCAAGGAGCCCTATGACGCCATCGTTTCGGCCTGCCTAGCACGATTACGGCCTATTTTGATGACAACGCTGACCACTATCCTGGGCCTGCTGCCGCTGCTCGTCTCGATTGATCCGCTATTCTACGGCTTGGCCACAGTGATCGCCTTCGGGCTCGGTGTCGGGACCATCTTCACGCTCGGCATCGTGCCGGTCCTCTATGCCATGATGTTCGGCGTCAAGAATCCGGCCAGGGCGAGTACCGCAGCTGCGACAGCTTGATAGTATTCGGCCATGAAGCGCCCACGTTCCTAGCCTCAGCAACCAAAATGCCCGACAAGCTTCGCGAGTTTCGCTTTCTGGTTCTCCTGGTTCTACTAGTCTTGTTCTTTTTGATCTCGCCGCTGGTTGAAATCGCTGAGCTAAGGCGCTGGCCGCTATTAGTGGCTTTCGCGGTCCTTATATTCGCAGCGGCCAATGCCGCAAGCGAACGCCGGGCGCACACTGTCGCAGCAGGTGTCCTGGCGCTGGTCGCCCTTTCTTTCAATCTGATAAAGCTTGCTGACGTCGGATCGATATTCGAGATTTTGGGCGATCTTTCCGCCATCTGCCTGCTTAGCTTCACTGTCGGTGTGGTCTTGAATCTGATCGTACGGCAAGACGCGACCAACTTGAACCTCCTGTCCGGCGCCGCCGCGGTATACCTGCTGCTGGCGTTAATCTGGGCGCTCTCCTATCGCTTTATCGGTGACCTCGCGCCTGGAGCCTTCAATGGACTTAGCCCCGATCACCACAGCTCTTGGACTCAATATCTCTACTTTAGCCTGACCACACTAACCACCCTCGGCTATGGCGACATCACGCCTGTCAATCCCTTCGCGCGGATCTGGGTCACATTTGAGGCCGTTGTGGGAGTGCTCTATGTCGCGATTCTCGTCGCTCGGTTGGTTAGCCTATATAGGCGTTAGACTGGTGACGAGACGCCGCCCACCCCGGGGGCCGTCAAACCAACGCATGCGTGGTTAGCGCGTCCAGCCCTCGCGGCCGAGGCGGGTGCCGTTGCGCCGTGACCAAACACCGTCGAGGCCTTCCGAGCGCACGATGTATGTCGCCAAGCCGCCATTGTAGGCGACCGAGAATATCGGACCGCGCAGGATCCCGATGCCGACGAAGCGCCGCTTGCCGATGCGCCAAACGACGCGGAAAGTGCGCCCGGTGCGGCTCACCACGACAACGCCCTGATAGTTGAAACGGCCACGTGTGGTGCCCGGGTTCCAGCCGGTCACCTGCCAGCGGCCGACAACCTGCTGGGGCTGGAACTGGCGGTCCCAGGGGTGCATCATATTGTCGGGACTCTGGGATGCCGCAGGGGGAGCGAACATGACTAGAGCGATGAAAACGAGGACGAGGCTGCGCATCGATCAATACGCTCTTGTCTGCCCGCCGCACTCTAGCACGCTGGCCGCCGCCGAGAGGCCGCGCGGCGACTGCACGTCTTCGCGGTCAGGCGACCATCGAGAATAGCCGACGCGCCGGTCGGATCCGGCTGCCGAGCCGATAGCTGCCGCCGGGATGGGTGAACCGGACGCGCGTCACCACGGTCTCGCCTTTCCAGGTCCGGCGGTTGAGGATGAGGCAGGGCTCGGCCGGTTCGATCTCCAAGAGCGCGCATTCGCGCTCACTCTTCCGATGGTGGGCTGAAGGCCCGCGGGTGTGCGGCAGAACACGGAATTGCCCCCCGGGGAGCTGGCCCGCGATGACCGTATTAGATTTCACACCCGGCAAGTTGCCGGTACTCGGTGGCTGGTCGAAACACTCTGGCGAAGCGTGAGGAGGCCTTTAGCATGACATCTCGGGAGACGATCCTCTTACAGCCGGGCACGATCGCATTGGCCCAGTTGCGCAAAGTCGTCCGCGACGGCGC
>JAPULJ010000284.1 GCA_027295145.1 Alphaproteobacteria bacterium
AATTTCCATAATTTCAGCCTGGAAACGCCGGAGTTCTTCGATGATTTGTATCTGCGCCTCACCAACGCCAGCACGCCACGAAGCCGATTGCTCTACCAGCTCCAGACACCCGATGGCGCGGTTTACTGGATCTTGACCCGCGGCCGATAGCGAGGCAGGAAACAACGAAGGTCAAGGAAAGTTTGAACCTCAAAAAAATTGCGGGGAATTGCTTTGTGCTGGCAAGTTTTGTTGCCAGTGTTTT
The DNA here is from genome assembly GCA_027295145.1 of Alphaproteobacteria bacterium. Lineage (GTDB taxonomy): Bacteria > Pseudomonadota > Alphaproteobacteria > JAPULJ01 > JAPULJ01 > JAPULJ01. The sequence continues at coordinate 245 of JAPULJ010000284.1, forward strand.
GCTGCCTTCGATTGCAATAGGCGAAGAGCCCAATGCGACGGTTTCGGAAGATTCGGCGGTCGGCGGTGATGAGGCCCACCTTAACGTCACCGTATTCTACGCGACAAACCGACGGCAAAATGGAGACGAGGCGACTGCGGAAATTTTCAGCGGTGAACGCGGGGAACCGCGTTACGGTCAGTGCCGGGTCGAGTTCACCCCGATCCCGATCATCAATCAATTGGGGTCTATGGTGCCATTTTATGTCCCCATAGAGACCAACCAGGTCTCTATCGTGGAACAGGCCGACACGCGGCTTTTCTGGGACAACCTCGTTACCTCGGCCGCAAAAGCCGCATCGAAGTCCGTGATCGTTTTCGTGCATGGGTACAACTACGACTTCGAGCGGACTTGTAGGATGGCGGCCGAAATGCAGCGGGTCTTGCTCGGCCAGGCCACTGTCATAATGATAAGTTGGCCGTCGAACGGAAAGCCGACCGATTATCTGCCCGATCAGGTGGATCTGGAATGGAGCGTCCCGTTTCTAGCCAATTTCCTCAGGCAAGTTGGGGATCGTGTAGGTCCAGAGAATCTACAGATCCTGGCTCACAGCATGGGATCGCGCGGCATTTTCTTCGCACTTGAGAGACTGGGCGCCGATTTGGAGAGGCAACCGCTCGTCAATCGTCTAGTGCTGCTGGCACCGGACTTCGATTCCGGCACCTTTGTGAACCTTTTGCCAAGGCTCGGACCTTTGGCAGGTGACATTACCCTATACGCGTCCAGTAACGACACACCGCTCAAGGTCTCCCGCCAGCTCAACGGACATCCGCGTTTAGGCGAGGCGGGTGAATTCTTGACCGTGATCGAGGGCGTGACGACGATCGACGTATCGCCGGTCGGCCGTTATCAAATTCTTGGCCATGAGTATTTCTACTTTCATCCAAATGTGGTTGCCGATCTGGTAATGCTCTTGGGCAGCGGTGCCAGTGCTGCGGAGCGGCCCGGGCTGAGAGCCAAAAGACGGAATGGCATCCCATACTGGGAGATCGCCGAGGATGCCATGCCCTAGGGTCAGGGCCATACAGCTACCGGAGACCGCGCAGATGAACCGAAACACCGCTATCGATTGATCCATGAGCTCGCGTCGCAGACGATCCGTCCTCGCCTTGACCGCCGCAGGAGACCGCCCGAATGAGACGCAATTTCTTAGTCACTAAACGCATGGACGCGCGTCTCAAATGGGGTGTGCTTGCCTTCGCGGTGGGCGCGCTCGCGCTCCTAATGGGGTGTAGCGACCCGACCTTGAAGCCCTGGCACTCTGAGGAACTGACGGCAGAATTCACGGCACAGAGGGCGGATGAGATCCGAACCTTTGAAGACTATAGGCAGCTTGAAGACGAGCTGTTTACCGAACTCGATGAGAAAGTCTACGCCCGCGTCGAAACCGGACCAAAATACGCGCTTGCCCGCTATAGTCCGGGCAGCGCAGCGGATCCACGTGGCCGCACCCCCGACTGGAACCGCAGTTTCGAGTTGCCTGTTGACGAAGCTGTTGGCGGTGTCCTGCTCCTGCACGGCATGACGGATGCGCCCTATACGCTTCGCACTCTCGGGAAAGCCCTCAACAAGCGCGGTTACTGGGTGCTCGGCCTGCGCCTGCCCGGACATGGCACAGCACCCTCCGGACTCACAGCTGTTAGTTGGCAGGACATGGCCGCCGCGGTGCGCTTGGGCATGGGCCACCTTGCCTCTGAGATCGGAGGAAAGCCGATCCACATCGTGGGCTATTCGACGGGCGCCCCCCTGGCCCTAGATTTCGCCCTCAACGCATTGGAAGGAAGTGCCTCGCCGGTGCCGGCGAGCTTGGTGCTGATCTCCCCGGCCATCGGCGTCCACGCGACAGCGGCGCTAGCCAATTGGAAGGCCAGACTGGCAGCACTGCCCGGTCTGGGAAGACTCGCCTGGTTGCAGATCCGACCCGAATTCGATCCGTACAAGTACAACTCCTTTGCAACCAATGCCGGCGGCCAGGTTCACAGCCTAACCCGCTCCGTGGCCAGACGCATCGCCGTCCGGGCCCAAACCAATCCAACCGAGGTTTTGCCGCCGACTTTAGTGTTCAAGTCGACCGTCGATGCAACAGTCTCGCCCGATGCCGTGATTGACAGGCTGCTCACGCTCCTGGCACCCGACCGCCATGAGCTGGTGCTGTTCGATATCAACCGCTTTGCCGTCAAGTCGAGTTTGTTGATCTCCGACCCGGGACCGCTGACCGATCGGCTGATGGCAGACGAGACCCTACCGTTCGCTGTTACCTTGGTCACCAACGAAAACCCGGAGAGCACTATGGTCCTGGCCCGCCGCAAGCCCCCGTTCTCGGCCGAAGCGTCAACAACTGAGCCGCTGAACCTCGCCTGGCCAGCGGGTGTGATTTCCTTATCCCACGTGGCTCTACCGTTTCCTCCCGACGATCCTCTGTACGGTCAGCGTCCGCCCGGGAACGAAGACGTTCTGTTCCTCGGGCAGATGGCCATTCAGGGCGAGAGGGGCTTGCTGCAATTTCCTTCTGATTGGCTGATGCGCTTGAGGCACAATCCTTTTTACGCTTTCCTCGAAGCCCGGGCGTTGGCGTGGGTCGATGGCGACAGGGGTCAAACCACGCCCTCCGGCGCCGACGCCGACGGCGGAGGCTAGACAATGCATCGAAGTCCAGCGCGCGCGCCTCTTCCCGCTAGAGGCTGGGAAATGTCAATAATCGATTCGTCGTGTTGGCTTGTGATGCAAGAGAGGGCTGGCACCATTCACATGGGGGCATAGCTGGCCACTTCGAGATCATCTTCGATAACTAATACGCGCATCACTCAAACCTATACAGAGCGCAGGACAAGGGGAAGTCACGCATCCGGAGCCAGCGTCGGCGAATGTCCGCTTTGGGTCAAAAGCGGACATCCCGCGACATAGCCATTTATGTCCGCTTTTGGGGGTAAAGATGCTATGAGGCCGAAGGACGCGGTCTCATGCTCCTTCGATTGATTTCACCAGCGATCAGAAGGAGCGCGTTTGATGTCTCCATCCCCTACGGCCACCTCCAGCGAGCAAACTCTCTATGCCGCCCTTGAGCTGAGCAAGAACAGCTGGCTCTTGGCGATCCAGTTTCCGGGCCGTGACAATCCGAGCCTGCATCC
>JAPULJ010000285.1 GCA_027295145.1 Alphaproteobacteria bacterium
CGGCGAGCCAGGCCGCAAATGGGATCCCGGCCGTCTCGCCGCCAGCGATCGCATCAATCGATTCAAAGCCAATTTCCCGAAGGATCACCGACGCGCCGAAATCCATCAACGTCCGACGGACGCGGGGATACGAAATCAATTTCCGGCAGTCGATATAGACCGGGCTCGCCCAACCCGATGTAAACTTGAACGGCTCATCGATGCGAAAATGAACTGCATTAATTTCAATCAACATTTTGGCGGTGATGTTGGCGATGAGTTCCTTGTCGGGGAAAGTGCTTGAGAACATTAGGCCTCCGGGTGATTAGACGGATGTTGCGCTGCGTGAAGTGAGGCCAGCATCATTCACGAGTTGCGCCTCGTCGTCGACCTCCACCACCCAGTAATTCGGCGCCATCGGCGCGAAAACCCTGATTTCGTCGTCGGCAATGGAAACCGGATCTGGGTTGGCGATGGGTTCGGCGGCTTTCGTGAGCGTCACGGTGTCGTCATTGACCGGCAGGCCATAAAAACGGGCGCCGTTCAGGGAGGTGAAGGCTTCAAGGCATCCGAGCGCGTTTTCCTCGTCAAAGATCTGCGCCAGGCAGGACATCGCGGTTGGTGCGTTGAAGATGCCCGCACAGCCGCAATCACTTTCCTTGTCACGGGAGGGATGCGGCGCCGAATCGGTGCCGAGAAAAAAGCGGTGGTCCGCCGAGGTCGCGGCGGCACGGAGCGCGAGCCGGTGATTCTCGCGCTTGGCCACGGGCAGACAATACATGTGCGGGCGCAATCCGCCCCTGAACATTGAATTCCGGTTGATCACCAGGTGATGCGGGGTGATCGTCGCGCCGAGACCTTCGGAATTGGCCTGCACATAATCGACGGCTTCGGCGGTCGTCACATGCTCAAATACAATCCTGAGGTCCGGCAGGTCCTTGCGTAGCGGGTCGAGTACGCGGTCGATGAATACGGCCTCCCTGTCGAAAACATCGACGTCGCTGTCCACGACCTCGCCATGAACCAGCAGAGGCATCCCCAGTTTCTGCATCGTCTCCAGAATTGGATAGATGCGCTCTACCGAAGTTACGCCGCTCTCGGAATTGGTCGTGGCCCCAGCCGGGTAGAGCTTGGCGGCAGCGAAGACACCCTCTTCGAAACCTTCGCGCAAGTCGTCATCGTCAGTCGCATCGGTCAGGTAATAGGTCATCAACGGCTCGAAGCGATGGCCCGGCGGCAACGCTTTGAGAATCCGATTTCTGTATGCTATCGCCGTTTCCTTGGTCGTGACCGGCGGAATGAGATTGGGCATGACGATCGCCCGGCCGAAAACGGCCGCCGTGTAGGGCAGAACAGCACGCATAATATCGCCGTCGCGGAGATGAAGGTGCCAATCGTCCGGCCGGCGAATCGTAATACTCGCCACCGTCAGACCGCCGCCAGGAGGCTGTGAAAAAGTATCTCGGTCCCCCTCATAAAATCGTTGATGCCCATCGCCTCATCGGGGTTGTGAGAGCCGTTTCCGTTTCGGACGAAGATCATTCCCGTGGGAACTCCGGCGTTAGAAAATACGCGGCGTCGTGCCCAGCCCCGCTTTGGATGGATTCCGTTGGAAGGCCCAAGGACGAGGAAACGTCCTGCAAGCGCTTCACCCAACCTTCATCCATTCGCGCGGGCGCCGACAACACACGACGGTCGAACTCGAACTGGACCTTTCGGCTATTCCCGATCTGGCGGCATTCGGTCTGCATTAGATGGTAGAAGGCTTCTAGTGTGTCCATGTTTTGGCTTCGAACCTCGAAGCTAAATGTCACATCGCCTGGAATGCGCGACATCGAGTGATCGTCGGGGTTGGTCCCAATGATACCGCAAGTGACGACGAGATCGAGCCCGCGTTCGAGTAGAACACGCCAATGCTCGTCGATATTGCTGATGAGCTCAGCTGTCGCAAACAGCGCATCGCGCCGCAGCCACCGTGGAACCGCACCCGAGTGGCCTGCTTCGCCGCGGCACCGCACCGAGCGGTGACGTATGCACCCGCGAATTCCAGTCACGACGGCGGTTGGCAGGTCGCGTGCCATCATCACCGGACCTTGCTCGATGTGAAGTTCGAGATATGCAGCGATCGATGCCGGATCCAACAATTGCTCGCCACGCCCGATCCGAGCCACGGCGGCGCCGCACGATTTCAGCACATCGGCCGGCACCCGTTTGCCGTTTCGATGGATGGCGGCCAAGTCGTCTGGAGAGAGGAAGCCGAATAGCGCGCTCGATACCGAAGGCCAGCCGTAATCCCGTAACTCCTTGAAAAAATTGGTGCCCAGGGGAGGAATTGAACCACCGACACCGTGATTTTCAGTCATGTTTATCAGCGCAACACGGCATCACTTTTCATAACGTCACAAGCGGCGAAACCCATTGTAACTATTGATATTATGGCCAATTGGCATATCATAGCATAACACTACCAAACTGGCCTTAACACGGGTCTTTTGATACCTCAGTGTTACCTTGGAGACAACATGATGTCCAGTCATGCGACCCATAACAAAGCCCGTAAACTGACCGCCACAGCCATCGCGCGGACCAATCCCCCAAGCCGAGGGCAGCGCGATATCCCCGACACCGACCCGCGCGGATTTGGCCTCCGGGTCTCGGCGACCGGGGCGAAATCGTTCACCTTCCTGTTCCGAGCGAAGAGCGGCCCGAAGGTCGGTAAACTACAGCGACTCACGCTTGGCCGCGTGCCGAGCACCGCCAACCTCAAGGTTATAGGCGAGGCGCTGGCCGATGCCCGCGAGCAAGCCCGCAACCTACGAACCGAGATTGAACGTGGGGGTGATCCGAAGACCCGCCTTGACGCCGAGCGCCGGTCGGCTGATTGGCACACCGGAAACACAGTCGAGGCCGTCGTACGAGTGTTCGTTGAAAAGCACTGCAAAAAGAAGCTGAAATCGCACCGGACTATTGAGCGAGCCTTCGAGCGGCACGTTCTGCCTAAATGGGGAAAGCGGCCAATCACTGAAATTGGGCGACGCGACGTGATCTCACTACTCGACAGCATCGCAGA
>JAPULJ010000286.1 GCA_027295145.1 Alphaproteobacteria bacterium
GTACTGGATATCCAGCAACAGGAGTTCGGAGCCAATGCCACACTCGAAGGTCAGGCTGATCTGCGGGATCCGGGGGATTTCTTCCGATCCCGGGGCGGCGAGATATGGGTCGCGCGCGTGGGCGACGAAATCGTCGGCACCGTAGCGATCATCGATTTCGGTGGGAGATGCGGCGCATTGCGGAAAATGTTTGTCCGCGCCGACAAGCGGGGGCCTCGACTTGGCATTGCCGACCGCCTGCTCGATAATCTCCTCGATTGGGCCCGCCAACGCAATATGACCGCGATCTACCTCGACACGAGCGACGCCTTTCGCGCTGCCCATCGGTTCTATGAAAAACAGGGCTTTACTCCCGTCGAAAAGAAGGATCTGCCAGCCGACTTTCCCGCCATGAGCGGCGCCGCCCAATTTTACCGACTGCTTCTATAGACGATTCTCAAGAAATAGACGCAAAGTCGCCGGCGACTACTGGAAGACGCGGGAGACATGTCGAGCCAGGCACCCGAACGGGTCACCATCGAGGCAGCGGACGGCTATCCGCTGTCCGCGCGACTCTACGAGCCCGCAGGGGAGCCGCGCGCGGCGGTCCTGCTGGCCTCGGCGACGGGGGTAAAACAAGGTTTTTACCGCGACTTCGCGCAGTTCCTGCGCGCGGCCGGCTTTCGCGTCATCAGCTTCGATTATCGTGGCATCGGCGATTCCCGGCGCGGGCGCTTGCGCGGGTTTCCTGCCAACGCCAGCGACTGGGGAGCGAAAGACACGAGCGCGGTCCTCGATTGGGCAGCGGCCCAAGCGCCCGGGGGCAAGGTGATCTATTGCGGCCACAGCATCGGCGGACAGCTCGTTGCGTTGCTGGCCAATCACGGGCGCATCGGGGCATTGATGGGGATCGGCGCCCAGGCCGGGTACTGGCGGCACTGGCCCTCGCCGATGCGGCAGAACTTCGGGCTCCTGATGCATGCCTTCATACCGATCCTGACGCCGCTGTTCGGCTACTTCCCCTCGCGATTTTTCGGCCTCGGCGAGCCGCTGCCCAAGGGCGTGGCATTGGAATGGGCGCGCTGGTGCCGCAACCCGGACTATCTGCTGGGTATGAAAATGGGGCCGGGCCGAACTTATGTCGAGGCCTTCGCCGGCCCGGTGCGGGCCTATAGCATCGCCGACGACAGGATCGCGCCCGAGCGGCCCGTAGCAGTGTGGCTCGACTGGTTCACCGGCGCCGAGCGCGAGCACCGCCACATTCACCCCGAAGAGGTCGGCGAGCGCGGGATAGGGCATTTTCGCGTCTTCAGGCTCGGCGACGCCTCACCTCTGTGGCAGGAAATGCTCGCCTGGATCGAGACGCAAGCGGCAGCGATCGCGGCGTAGGGCGTTGTTTCTCAAGCAAACTTCAACAGAAAACGCACGACCTTCTTCGTCCGCTCGCTGAACAGCTTGGCGGTATAGAGGCTGCCGCCAGCACTCTTGGTGACTTCAGAGCGGGTCGGGTAGGGCGCAATCAGGCCGGCCAGCTTCGAGGCCTTTATGCCCCCGGAAACTGCCATCACCCAGGGCAGGATCAATTCGCCGGCATGCGCACCAAGAATGGAAGCGCCGAGGACGCGTCCGTTCTTGGTGGTCACCGCCTTCAGCAGGCCGTCGGTATCGCGTTCGGTTTGCGCCCGGTCGTTCTCGGAGAAGGGCCAGCGCAAGACCCTGATTTCGCCATGCGCCTCACGCGCTTCAGTCTCGCTCATGCCGACATGGGCAAGCTCGGGGTCGGTGAAGGTGACCCATGGCATGGCTTTGTAATCGACCTTCGCCGGCAGCCGGAAGAGGATATTGCGGATGACGATACCCGCATGGTAGCCGGCAATGTGGGTAAACTGCGGGCCCCCGGCGACGTCGCCGATGGCATAGACACGCCGGTTGGACGAGCGCAGCCGGCGATCGACGGTGATCCCAGCCTTGGTGTAGTCGACGCCCGCGGTTTCAAGCTCGAGGCCTTCTACATTCGCCCGCCGCCCAGCCGCCACCAGGATGTGCGAGCCTTCGATCACCAACCGTTTGCTGTCCTCGGTGATGGTGACGGCGACGCTCTTACCCTTTTTGGCGACCTTTTCGATCTTGATGCCTTCGCGGATATCGATGCCTTCGCCCTTGAGACGCGTGCGCAGAATATCGACCAGTTCGGGATCGTCCTTGGCCAGGATGGTGAACATCTCGAGTATCGTCACTTTCGAGCCCAGACGACGGTGAGCCTGCGCCAACTCCGCCCCGATCGGCCCGCCGCCGATGACGATGAGGTGTTCGGGCGCCTGTCGGCGCTCGAAGATCGTCTCATTGGTCAGGAACGGGGTCTTGTCGAGCCCGGGGATCGGCGGCACGCCGGCGCGCGATCCGGTGGCCACGACGATGCGCTTGGCGCGGATTTTCGTCTCGCCGGCGGCGATCTCGCGCGGACCGACAAACCGCGCGTGCTCGCGGATCACGGTGACCCCGAGTCCCTCGAAGCGGCTCACCGAATCGTTCGGCGCGATGCCGGCAATGACCCCGTGGACGTGATCGTGGACGGCCAAGAAATCGATCTTTGGCGGACCCGCATTGACGCCGAACCGCCCGGCCTCACGCACGGTTTGTGCGGCGTGAGCTGCGGCGATCAGCGCCTTGGAGGGAATGCAGCCGGTGTTGAGGCAATCGCCGCCCATCTCCCCGGCCTCGATCAGCACCGTCTTGGCGCCCAACTGCGAGCCGCCGGCGGCCATTGTGAGACCAGCCGAGCCCGCGCCGATCACGCAGAGATCGACATCCAGCTTGCGTGTCATTGATTGATTCTCCTCGTGATGCCCCGGCTGCAATCCTACGCCCGGGCACCCGACAGGGGAACGGGCCGCCCGAAGGCGGCCCGCATGCTAACAATTTCCTGATCGCCGGTTTAGTTTTTGACGACGAGCCTGTAGTCGGGCGTGGTGTTGAGCGGGCAAGAGTAGAGATATTCGCCCGGCTTGAGCGTGACCTTGTATTCGAGCGTCTTGCCGGTTTCCATGCCGCCACCAGATACTGATATCTTGGTGAATTTGTGGATCGGGTTGCGCCAATCGTACCCTTTCGTGCGCAGCCAGAAGCCGAGTGTGTAGGGCACGTCGCGGTTGGTCACCCGGAAGATGTACTTGCCGGGTTTGAGCATTATGACTTTTGCTTTGGCCAACCGCTGTTCGGCCGACATTGCGTTGATCTTGTCGCAGTCGCCCTTCTTCATCGTTTTGAACATATGATCGATGCCGTTCTCGCTTTCGATGAACTGGCAGCCGGTCTGGGTCAGCGTGATGATCGTGATCTTGCCTTCGGTGGTGGCGGCGATACTGGCGCTGGCCGCGAGCGCCGCTCCGGCAATCGCGCCGGCGGCCACACCTATGAACGTTGTGCGCTTTTTCATCTCCTCGATCTCCATCTGCTTCAAGGCCTGGTTCGGCCTTTGCCCCTTTGGTGGGGTCCATTTTTCTCTTTAGACGATCTCCAAACTGCTCGCTTAACCGCTCAACTTCAAATAACAAATCCGTGCGCCACGTGCGAGCAGGCTGTTCGGCGATACCGGCGCTAAAAATAACAGACCAGTCAATCGAACTCGGCCCTTAAGTTCCAGCTCATGGTCTTCTTCAGCGCATTTGTATCGGCAATGATGGCGGCCCCGACGAGGGTCCCGGCTCCCACCGGCTCACGCCCCTTGGCGGTGGCGCCGGCGAGGAGCTGGTCGGTCACCAGGATTTGCATCCGGCAATCGGTTTCGCCGCGGCAGGTAACGCTGCGCATCGATGTCCGCGCCACCGCGTCACCGGCGACGATCCGGTAGCGGCCGTCACCAGTGACGGTGACGCTTGTTGATGCGCCCGGTGTCGATGTGTCGGGCTTGGTTCCGGCGGTGCCTGTCCCATTCAAGCGCCGCTGCACGCAGCCTTTCCCAGGATTTACGAGGGCGCAGCGCCGGCTCTCGATGGCGATCTCATAACGGCCGGTGAGCTTTACGGGCCCCTTGCCGATTTCGATAACGACGGTCCATTCAATGCGACCCTTGCGCGCGAAACCAGGGCGGGTGAGGGCGCTGTTCTCTTGCGTCGAGACGATAATCTCGCCGCGCCATTGGGGGCAGGGAAGACGCGAGCGTAATTTCCGCGCGGCCTTCGCCGCGGCCCGTTCGATCCCCCGCAAGGGCGCGCGCGCCTCGGCCGTGCCGAGCAGCCTGCCAGTCTTCAGGTTGAATGCGGCGAGCTTGATCCGATATATTCGCCCCCGGCGAAAGACGGCAGCGGCAACGATGTCGCGTAGCTCCGGGCCGTCGCCGGCAGCCAAGCCGACAAGACCACGAGCGTCGCCGCCGGCAAGCCGCCGGCGGGCGGCAATCGTCAATCCTTCGAGGCGCGTGTCATACGTCACCGCGGGTCGGCACGAAGCATCGAACGCCGAGGCAATGGCCGTCCATACCGCATCGCGGCGGCGGTTCACCGCATCGCCCCGCCGGACCGCGAAGACCGGGCGCGCGACGTAGACCGCGATGCCGGCCGCTGCGGCATCGGCGATTAAAGCCGGGGCCAGGCTGGCAGCAAGAATCGCGAGCGCGAGGAGGCGGGCAGGTCCGGTCAAGAGGAGTTTCCGGCTGATTGGTTTCACCAAGCGGCATAACCTAACACGGCGCCGGGAAGTGGAGCGGGTGAGGAGAATCGAACTCCCGTCGTCAGCTTGGGAAGCTGCTGCTCTGCCATTGAGCTACACCCGCGTCCGCCCCGATTATATCCCGGACGCCGCGCCGGACAAGAACTGCATGCGCGCGCCTTCGCCCTGTGCCCCTTGTTCTCGCGCTGGCCTGACGAAATTGTGACCCGGGGTTATGTGGACGCTCCAGTTGGCCTCGTCTATATGACTCGTCAGTGGGTAAACATGCGCGGGATTGGGCATTTATGCCCGGCCTCTCGCGAGATCGGGTCAGGCATGTATAGATGAACCGCATTGCGATAATCGACAGTGAACGCGCGCATCGGCTCGAACGGAACAAGTTCGCCGACCCCTACATCACCGCCGACGGCCACCAACGCGCCTCGGTCGCCCTGGAGGCGCTGCGCACCCTGTGGATCAATACCGGGACCCTGTGCAACCTCACCTGCAGCCACTGCTATATCGAATCAAGCCCGACCAATGACCGGTTGGTCTATATCACCGCCGGCGAGGTGGCCGTGTTTTTCGACGAGATCGCAGCGCAACGGATGCCGACGGAATTGATCGGCTTCACCGGCGGCGAGCCCTTCATGAACCCCGAGATCGACACCATGCTGGGCGATGCGCTGGAGCGCGGCTTTTCGGTGCTGGTCCTGACCAACGCGATGAAGCCGATGTGGCGGCACAAGCCGGCACTGCTGGCGCTGAAGGATCGCTATGGCGATGCTCTTACCTTGCGCGTCTCGATCGACCATCACGGGGCAACGATCCACGAACTCGAACGCGGCGAGCGTTCATGGGCACCGGCGCTGCAGGGGCTGCGCTGGCTGGCCGAGAACGGCTTCAAGCTGGCCGTCGCCGGCCGCACTTTTACAGGAGAAGCGGAAACTGTCATGCGGGCGGGGTACGGACGTCTTTTCGCTGCCAACGATATTGCCCTCGACGCCGGCGATCCGGCGGCCCTGGTCCTGCTGCCCGAGATGGACGCGGAACTCGACGTCCCCGAAATCACCACCGCCTGCTGGGACCTGCTCAAAGTCGATCCATCCAGCGTCATGTGCGCGCACGAACGCATGGTGGTCAAACGCAAGGGTGCGGCATCGCCGGTCGTCCTGCCCTGCACGCTGTTGCCCTACGACGAACGCTTCGAGCTGGGCCGCACGCTGGCCCAATCGGCCGGCGCGGTCAGCCTCAACCACCCCCACTGCGCGCGTTTCTGCGTGCTCGGTGGCGGGTCGTGCTCGGGTGAATAGGCGCAAGTTTTCGCAGCAGGTGGCTTTCCAACTTCAACAGCGAGACCGGAAAAAGACCCACGCCTGATCTCGCACCTATGTTGCGAGATGCGGAATGTGCGTGGTTACGCGGCATCTGCAGTGACACGGTCACTTCGTATCCCAATTGGGTAGAGCCTCAGCATGAAAATCTACCGAAACAACACCCGGAACGTCAGCTTTTCTGCAGATCATGCCTGCTTTCCACATAACGACAGACCTTGGCTCACGGTCGTCGGTATCGTCGCTCCTTGCCCGAAGTGGACCTCGATCTCGGCTGCGAGCGGACTGAGTACCAGGCGCAATGACCCATTATGGCGCTCAGCTTGGCGAGGCCAGCGCCTTGAGCCGCTGCCCCGCCTCTTCCGCCAATTGCCGCGTCAGATCGCCGGTGCCGATCTCGGAGCCGAGACTTGCCGCCTGTCCCGCCCATAGCGAGGAGAAATCACTAACTCCCGCCGCCTCGGCTTTTTTCTTCAACGGCGCCAGCGCGCCGCCAGCTGTAGGGAATGACGGCGCCGCTTCCGACATCGGCCCGATCTCGTGCATAATCCGGTTCATCAGGCTCCTTGCCGGGCGGCCGGTAAACACATTGGTCAACGCGGTTCGATCGTCACGTGCAGCGCGCAGCTCAGCACGGTGCAGATCGGTGATCAATGACTCCGGCGTGAATAAATAAGCAGTGCCGATTTGAGTGCCCGCTGCGCCAAGGGCGAACGCCGCCGCAATACCGCGCCCATCCGCAATGCCGCCGGCGGCAACCACTGGAACCTTTACGGCATCCACGACCTGGGGAACCAGCGCAAAGGTTCCCGCTTGTGTTGCGATATTGTCCGTCAGAAACATGCCGCGATGGCCGCCCGCCTCATAACCTTGCGCGACGATCGCATCGCAACCTTTGCCTTCCAGCCAGCGCGCCTCTTCCACCGTGGTCGCGGAGCTTAGCACAAGGCATCCCGAGGCCTTCACGCGGCTTAACAATGCCTGCGCGGGCAGCCCGAAATGAAAACTCACAACCTCGGGCTTGAGATCCTCGACGATATTGCACAAGGCGTCATCGAACGGCGCGAGACTAATTGCGGGCATTGTGACAGAAGCATCCAGTCCAAGCTCGGTATAGTACCCCTTCAATTTTGCCTTCCATGCCGCATCGCGCTCGGGATCCGGCTTGGCCGGCGTGTGACAGAAGAAGTTGACGTTTATTGGCTTTGTTGTGCGCTGCCGGATAATGCCAATTTCGGCGCGCACCTTAGCCGCATCGAGGATGGCGCAAGGCAGCGAGCCGAGCCCGCCTGCCTCGCTGACTGCAATCGCCATCGCCGACCCGTTCGATCCCGCCATCGGCGCCTGAATAATCGGCAGTTCGATGCCGATAAGATCAAGTAATCTGCGATTCGGCCACATCTCGTTCACTCCAGCCCGCTGGCGACAATGTGCCCTCTTTGCGTCGATCCTGAGCGCATGTCCGCGATTGCCTGGCTCAGTAGATTCAATAGTAACACGGGCGGCAACGGTTCGATAAAATTCGCTAGATATGCTCGGTTCGCCAAGAGCAAATGTCCGTTCTTTGCTGTGGCGGTTGAAGAACTAATTCGAGGGGTCCGAGACGCAAGATCGGTTCGCATTATCGGCGCCCGATGCATGAATGATTCGTGCTGACTTGCCTCGCGAATCGATTGTTGTGCTGGAGGCTTCGGTTGGGAATTCTTCAACATCCAATCCCCAAGTTAGAGAACAGCCTCGGCTATCAGCGAACTCAATCGCCGCACCGGCATGACGACCGCTTTCAAACGATTTGCCGACATACGCTTCCGCCTCGTGCTTTCTGCACATCCTATTTCACACTAGTGCGCTTCCAATCTCCATTGACTTGCTGTGCAATTGGGTCTATTTTTCTCCACACGTGGTGATTTGGCCCGACCGGCTTGCGGCCACGAAAAAAAAGCAGCTAAAAGGTCGGTGTTTCATCCAAGAAACCCTGACCCTGGCCGGGCAGGGATTTTTTATTCCAAGGCGGTGAAACATGAACCAGATACCGACGACCATACCGGCACTACCCACGCCCCCATCACAGTGGGGCCCGGCGACGCGGCTGGTGCGCGGCGGCACACGGCGCTCACAGTTTGCCGAGACCTCTGAAGCGCTCTACCTCACCTCGGGTTATGTCTACGATAACGCAGCCCAGGCCGAGGACGCCTTCAAGGGCGATAACGATCATTATATCTACTCGCGCTACGCCAACCCGACGGTGGCGATGTTCGAGGAGCGCATGTGCCTTATCGAAGAGGCCGAGGCGGCGCTGGCCACCGCCAGCGGAATGGCCGCGGTTTTCGCATCGCTGATGTGCCAGCTCAAGGCCGGCGACCGCCTTGTCTCCTCGCGAGCCCTGTTCGGCTCGTGCCAGTATATCTGCGCCGAAATACTGCCGCGCTACGGTATCGAAACGGTCTTCGTCGACGGCGCCGAGCTTGATCAGTGGGAGGCGGCGCTGGCCAAGCCCACCAATGCGGTGTTCCTCGAAACCCCCTCGAACCCGACCCTGGAGATCATCGACCTTGCCGCCGTCGCCGAACTGACCCACGCCGCCGGCGCCAAGCTCGTCGTCGACAATGTCTTTGCCACGCCGCTACTGCAGCAACCGATGAAATTCGGCGCCGACGTCACCGTCTATTCGGCGACCAAGCATATCGACGGCCAGGGCCGCTGCCTCGGCGGGATCGTGCTGGGAAGCGCCGAGTTCCGCAACGAGCTGCTGATGCCTTTCCTGCGCCATACCGGCCCGGCCTTGAGCCCGTTCAATGCCTGGCTGCTGCTGAAGGGGCTCGAGACACTGCCACTGCGCCTCGAGAAGCACATGGCCAACGCCCGTGTTGTTGCGGATTTCCTTTCTGAACACACCAAAGTAGGACGGGTCCTCTATCCCGAACTTCCCTCGCACCCGCAAGCCAAACTCGCAGCGGCGCAAATGTCAGGAGGCGGCAGCGTCGTCTCCTTCGATATGCCGGGCGGCAAGCGCTCGGCATTCGCCCTGCTCGACGCGTTGGAGCTGGTCAATATTTCCAACAATCTCGGCGACACCAAGAGCCTCGTGACGCACCCGGCGACGACCACCCACCAGCGGCTCAGCCAAGAGGAGCGCGCGCATTTAGGTATCGGCGACGGGCTGGTGCGGCTTTCGGTCGGGCTGGAGGATGCGGGAGATATCATCTCCGATCTGGACCGGGCCCTGGCGGCAGCATAGACTCATCGGCGGAATAAATGATTTAGGTGCTGCCAACGGGGCCTTCGATGTACTCGCAAACGACCCGACAGATCACAATCAACGTCAATCCGACGTTTCTGGAAGACGAATCCTCGCCAGAAGAGCGCCGATTTATCTGGGCCTACACGATCCGTATCGAGAATTCCGGTGCCGAGACCGTGCAATTGCTCAACCGCGCCTGGCAAATAACCGACGCCAACGGCAAGATCGAGAAAGTCAGCGGGCCCGGTGTGGTCGGCGAGCAACCGGTGCTCTCCCCGGGCGAGAGTTACGAATATACCTCCGGCTGCCCTCTTGCCACACCGTCGGGGATCATGGTCGGATCGTACGAGATGGAGACTGAGGGTGGTGAGCGCTTCGATGTCGCCGTGCCTGCCTTCTCACTCGATTCGCCGCACGACACGAGGCAGTTGCACTGATTGGTCGGCAGGCTCAGGTGGATAGAATCCACTAGTAAGGATGGCTTAGAGTGGACAGTATCAAGAGCGAAAACGGCGAGTTGGAGATCGGCGAGGCAGCCGATGGGCGGCCGAGCCGAGAGGAAGCCGAGGCCGCTGTGCGCATCCTATTGCGCTGGGCCGGCGACGATCCCGATCGCGAAGGCCTGCGCGACACTCCCCGGCGTGTTGTCGAATCCTACGAGGAGCACTTCTCCGGCTATGGCAAGAACCCCGAGGAGATTCTTAGACGTACCTTCTCGGAGACCAACGGCTACGACGAGATGATCGTGTTGCGCGATATCCGCTTCGAGTCCCACTGCGAGCATCATATCGCGCCGATCATCGGGCGGATTCACATCGCCTACCTGCCGGGCAAGCGGGTGATTGGCATCTCCAAGCTCGCTCGCCTCGTCGAGATCGTCTCCAAGCGTCTGCAGATCCAGGAGCGGATGACGTCAATGATCGCGACGTGCCTGCAGAATGTTTTGAAACCGCGCGGCGTCGCCGTCGTCGTCGAGGGCACGCACCA
>JAPULJ010000287.1 GCA_027295145.1 Alphaproteobacteria bacterium
TGGCGGCCCTGGTCTGGCGCAAGCCGCTGTAATTCAATCCCCCAGCGCCACGCCCTCGCGGCAGGGGTCGGCACCGTCATCCAGGCTCTCCGGCGTCACCGAGATGCCGCGCAGGCCGCTCGTTTGACTAGGACGTGTGCCATAAAACCGACACGCCCGGAACCCGCGTCTGGGCCACAATCCGATGCTTCTCATCGTCATCCCACAACCGACGCTTACGCCGCTTCATCGACATCGATAAATCCACATTGTGTCCGCCATCGATAGTGGGCACCAGCGCCCGCTATCCAACGAAAACACTCGCAGAAAATCGCATCTTCAAAAAGGCCGGGTTCCCCGGACGCTTGCGGCTTATGAGGCGCACCCGCGGGCTCACTGGCCCACGCGGGCTGAGCCCTAGGGCACGGTCCTTGCGGCGGGGATTTTCTTGTGACGAGCTTATCTTCAGCCGGCAGCAAAGACGGGTTCCTCTTATCTCACCACTGTTCACGCCTGTATGTCCTTTTGATACCGCAGTCACGCCGCATGCGGATAGCCAAGGTGCTTTGCTTGCTGACGAAGCGCACGTCGGCATCGTAGCCTACCAGTTCGACATCGTTGTGTCGGCGCGCGAAAAGCGGGCGTGAGAAAAACGGATGGATAGCGATGGATCGTACCTCTGCCTCAGCAATCCCCCGATTTGTCAGGTGATATTCTACCGCGCCGCGGCAGGGGCTTCGGCTGCCATTGGTATAGGTAAAAGCGCGCGCGGATTGAGTGGACAACATCGCCGCGAGAGCCACGGCAAGAAGTCCGATTCCCGGCCTCAAGACACCGCGAACCTGCTCTAATAGCTTCGACATGGTGATCTCCTTGATCGAACCACAAACCACAACCGATCCCAATCACGTTCACTGTCTGCGTTACTGAATGCCGCAAAACAGGCGCCCGCTAATTGGCACCGGCTGGGGTCACTCAGTCGGGGTTTTGCCCTTGCCCCTGTAACATAGCACCTTTTCGAGCACACCATCCCAGCCGTTGGCCTGGCAGGCGCGGAGGGCTCGCTCAACTCCCATGCATCCGATGAGCGAGATAGCGAGTTCTCGCTGATAATCCCGGTTGCCTGCTTCTATGCGGTCTGTCCAAAACATGCTTGTTACTCCGCTTTGGCATATTTGTGGGCTCTAGACATAGATGCGCGCCGTGACTTCCGATGTGACGACGATCACGCCTCACCAGAGCTTGATGATTCGTGATCCCTTCAAAAGCGGGACTGTTTCTCGTTAGCAGCGGGGGATCTAAGGGTGTCTCTCCGGCGGGGGCGAAAATGCCTGGTGGATTATGTAGGATTGTAGATCCACCTCACAGCGCCAGACTTTGCAAAAAACAGCCGTCTTCCGCTGCGGCCTAGTTGCAAGTGGCGCCATTGGTTTCGGTGCAGGTGCGGGTGTCGGCAATCTCGTTCACCATCGCGTTGCTCAGCGTCTCGGCGGCCGCCATGATGCTGGACACGACAAAGGCAAGCAGAAGCACATACTCGACCGAGGAAATACCGCATTCGTCGTTCCAGAGCGTCGCGAGATTTAGTTTTAGCCCGTACATGGACCTATCCCACCCGCATCATGTGGGAGCGCGCTTGACCTCCGCCTGGGCGGCGTTCGATAGGTTGGGTTCATCTTGGGATTATCTTGACGCGACCCTTGATTGCAGGGTAACCGCCGTCATCGCCGTGGGTGCGCGGTTCACTCAACGGGCGATGCAGCTCGTTACGACGACGGATTATGACGTAGCCCATCCTGTGCAGTGTTAGCCACACGACGGCCAGGACCAGCGGCACGAATGCCCCTACTAGAATGTAGGCTGAGTTCACGATGGTTCCTCCCGCTTGTTGTCCGACTCATGCTCGTCTTTAATGACTTCGCGAAGGAGTTCCCAGGTTCTGGCAAACCAATCAAAACTTTTCGTTTTATTACTTGAATTATTGTAAGGGATTTGCCTCAGATTGGAAGAATTTTTTGGTTAATATTTATAGTTAATTTTGCTGTTTCAAAGAACACCAAATAAAGTAGCTAAATGCTCCATATCCCTGTTCCTTCTGTACATTGGTGACGCTAGACGATGCCCATCCCGGCTTTCGGGAGGCGTAGGGCCGCAAGTCCAACCATTCGTGGAGGCTATAAACCGCGCGGGACCCGTGGTCGCACCGATCATGGAGGCGATCAAGCGAGGGATTGGAAAATCTGACAAGCGGAAGAGTAAGCGCCGCAAATGACCTCCGGTCTCGCTCCCAAAATCCGGCTTTGTATTTCGCTACTGAAAGGCGTTACGTTCCTATGATAATCGCGGCGTTGTAGCGGACGAGGTCATTGGTTCGAGGAAGATGCAATGATAAATCGGCGAAGGTTGCTCTCTAACTTGTTCTCTTTGGCCGGTTTGGCGGTGTTGCTGTCTGCGTGTAAACACGGTCCTCGGCCCGGATCGAAAAAAACACCCGAACCCGATAGCAACGGCGGAAGCGGTGGAAGCTATTGAGCGCCGACACCTCCCAACATTGGTGTCGTTTGCCCGCTGCGGAGATCGAGCAGCTCGCCCTCTTCGCGACCGGCCTCGCTGGGCTGGGCTTCGTGATGCGGCGGCGTAGATCATACCGGTGTAGCTCGCCAATCCAGTAGAGGATGCAGTTCTCTTGGTGGTGGGACAGTGATACAATTTCCACGAATTTGGTTGGCATCTGGGGAATGTCGGTACAAGCGCGATAGACCGGCTATTTGTCGGAAATGGCACGAATGAAGTCGATTTCGAAAAAAGGCAGCCGGCGACTGAGGATATTGTCAAGCCTGGCCGGGGGCGGGCTATGCGCAATTTCTTTGGCGATGGTCCTGGTATTCTACGGCATGCCTTACGATCCAATCTGGTGGTTGGTCATGGCACTGATAATTTTGGCATCATTTGTGGTGCCTTGTTTTTTTGTTCGTCCCATAGAGTGGGTCATCGAAGGCTACTTGGCAGATCAGTAAGGCCGATCATGGGGAATCTGACGCGCCGCATGTCCTGAGCCTGGAGGCCGGGCTGGACGACTGACAGGCACCCGCGCCCAGGTAGGACGCCACCCGTGAAACTGGCCCCGGCATTGCGCTGGGGCCTTTTCTTTGCCGGTGTTGGGGAACGACCGTCACATGACAAAGTGCACTTCCTGTGACGACCGTCACATCGGTGTGTGTTAGGAACGCGTTACATTTGGGTCAGGAAAATTGGGGAAATTCCCCCTCAACCCACAGGAGACGGAACCATGTCTTGGCGTAAGAGTGCTATCTTCGCCGTCGACTGCGCCGCCGTCTTGTTAGGCGTGTTGATCGCGGCACCGTTTGTGCTGATCCTGACATCACCGTTTCTGTTCTTGTACTGAAACTGGCTTGGCGGGAGCCTAGCATCCTAGGCCGGGACGGAGGCCGCAACTCAAATAGTCGTCGCAGGATGCGACTACCTCGCCCCGCTTCGGCGGGGCCTTTTCTTTTGCCGCCGGCCGCGCTCTTATACGCGCCCAGGGTAAATTTGCTCCTATACGATCAGCGCCATGATTGAGATCGTGATCGAGCGGTGGACGAATGCTGACGGAGAAACTGACTTTCGTTGGTCGGTTTGGAACGACGGGTCTCGCATTCAGATCGGACCGAGCTCCCATTCCACGGCTGAAGACTGTGAAGCGCAAGCGCTTGAGTTCTGTTGGCGTGATCTTGGGCATAAGCCTGACAAGATGATACGGCTGTAGAGACCGCCAATGATCACCAATTTCGCCATCTACAGCGCCGCCAACATCATCGCAAAGCAGTACGGCAAGGACGCGCGCCTCCATGCCACCAAGCGCGCCACAGCGATGCTCAAGGCTGGCGACTTGGACAGCTACGCGGTGTGGAAACGGATACTGCGGGCGGTGGAGGAATTGCAGGGGAAGGACTTGGGACCTGGAATGCAGGTTCATTGACCGGAGTTGCGGTTCACGGAGTCTGTGGGGACCGTGGAGAGGCACTCTGGTCGGCGAAAACGACCGGAGATCAGGCAGAGGCACGAGCGGCCCGCTCGGGATTTCAGCCTACGCGACTTCGCCCGCTTCGATCCCCTCGACATCAACCTCTACGTCGCCATGTCGCTCCTGCAGAAGGCGATCCGGGCGCGGCCGGCCCGACCTCGCCCTCGGCAGTGCCGCCGGAGGGCGGCCCGGTGCCTGCGCTGGGATACCGGAGCTGAGCTCAGACGCTTGGCGAACCTCGAATGTCGGGGCCTCGATCCGGAGGAGGCTGCGCTCGGGCTAGGGCTTCGCGCCGGGGCGCGGGGGGTGTTAGCCTCCTTACCATGCTCGGCTTGTTCGGAATTTTCGGTCGCTCCCAGGAGCTGCAACGACTCGACCAGGCGCTGCGCGGCGTGGGCCTC
>JAPULJ010000288.1 GCA_027295145.1 Alphaproteobacteria bacterium
TCGAGGACGCGCGCGCGAAGATTCCTGCGTTGAAGCATGATCGCTCATTTCATTCCTCCGCCCGAGCCGAATTAGAGACCGCGGCGCAGTGACATTGGATTAGCAGTAACGAATGAGCCTCTCATGTAGCCAGCCCGCCGAAGTTTGTATTTTGCTCCATTGAGCGGGCGACCGTAGGCGATCATTTGCAGTGCACTGAACGACCAGGGTCAAATGGCCCCGGTCTAGCCAATATTTCGACACCTAAAATTGGCGTCATTATTGCGAATGAGTTGCATTCGCAATAATGACGCGCTAGAAGACGTTAGATTGCAAGACTTTTCGGAGTCCTTCGATGTCCGTTCATGAAGCAAATCAGTCCGGCTTATCGACTTCTATCGCTGGTTTGCATTGTCCGGAACAACTGATCATTTGGGCGATCCGCCACCGGCTCGACGGCTCACATAACTGGCCGGCCATTCAAAATATATTCTGGCAAGAATGTGGGATCACAAACGTTGAAGCCGCGCTACAAGGGTTCCAGGTTATGGTCGAAATATTATCGAATTCGAGCCGTCGGACCCTGTTCTTCCACCGCCCCAATTGCCGCTACGTGAGCGCGGATGAGCTGTCCATACTCGGCCTTATATCCGCTCTGCAGGCTAACCGAAACGAACATGCCGAAGCGTTCGTTTTCTGGCTCGTTCCGCGTTCGATGGGGGGCAAGCTGCTTCAGAGTGTCGCAGGCTTTGCTTCCGCACTGCGCCAGAGCGGGCACCTTGTCTCGCAAAATTGCGATGGACCTCTACAGGCTCTCGCACCCGTCGGGAGGGCGTGATGCGTCACCTTGGCGGTCATCATTGCGCGACAAGCGAAACCGTAAAAAGGGCGAAAAGCACCGCCCCAATGGCCTTGCCAAATCAAGGGTCGGATCAAATTGTGCAACAGTTCACTGAACGCAGAGACATAAGTGTGCCCCTATCGGCGCCACGCCGCGCCCGTATTTACAGCGGCGGGCATTGCCGAGGCCCAAATACGGGCCCCGTGGCGCGGCGGCGTCGATACAAGGGACGACAACGCCGCTGCTTTCACCGAGGGACATGATTTCTTTACTCGTCGCACCTTGCAATCTATCAGCCCGGCAGGTAGCCGCCCATTTTCTTTTCCACGGATTTCGGGTCGGCGGCGAGGCCTTGGCTGACGCCTTTGGCCATGTCGCCGGGATAAATCTCCTCGACGCCCGCCTCGATACCGTCGAGCACTTCTGCGGCGACGTCCTTGGGGTCGGCCTTGGGCGGCGGGAAGTTGTCGGACATACGGGTGTCGACCGCGCCTGGCATGACGGCGATAACGGTAGTCTGCTGGCCCGCGAGCTCCGCGCGGATGCCCTGCGTCATGGAGAGCGCCGCGGCCTTGGAGGCGCACAGCGAGCCCATTAGCGGCAGGTTCACTCGCGCCAGGATCGAGAGCATGTTGATAATCGCACCGCCGCCATTCGCCTTCAGCATCGGCGCGAAGGCGCGGCACATGTTCAAGGAGCCGAAATAGTTGGTCTCGATTTCAGTGCGAGCGTTTTCGATGTCGGAATGCGCAATGAGCGAGGTGTTGTGGTTGACGCCGCCATTGTTGATCAGCAGTGAGACGTCGCTACAATTCTTGGCGGCAGCGGATATATCGGCCTCATTGGTAATGTCGATCTGAATCGCCTCGACATTTGCCGCGGGGTTGTAACCCTTGGTGTCTCGCATCCCGGCATAGACCTTGGCCGCACCCCGCTCCAACAACGCCTTCACAAAAGCCTGTCCGATGCCGCGGTTGGCGCCGGTCACGAGGGCAACGCTTCCCTTGATGTTCATAGCTATTCTCTCCTTTCCTTTGGTGCTCTCGCCCACATCGTCGCTCTGGGTCGATTGTAACCAGTCTTCCTCTACATCAGGCAGCGGGATCGCATCGAGTAGCTTGCTTGTATAGGGCCGCCGCGGCATCGCGAACAGCTCGGCGCATTCGCCCTGCTCGATGATTTCACCGCCGAACATCACCATGACCCGGTCGCACAAGGTGCGGACGACTGAAAGGTCATGGCTGATGAAGATAAGCGCGAGCCCCAGTTCTTCGCGCAGGCGCCGTAGCAGCGCCAGGATCTGCGCCTGACTGGAAACGTCAAGGCCGGACACGATCTCGTCCGCCACCACCAGCGCCGGCTCAAGCGCGATCGCACGGGCAATGCCGATACGCTGGCGCTGGCCGCCGGACAGCTCGTGGGGATAACGACCCGCGTGTTGCCTGTTGAGGCCGACCAATTCCAGCAGTCGCCGTGCTTCAGCCCAACCTTCCTTGCGCGACCTGACCCGACCGTAGGCGATCAGCGGTTGGCTCAGAATGTCGGCGATGCGTTGGCGCGGATTGAGCGAGCTTTGCGGGTCCTGGAAGATAATCTGAAATCTTGGGCGCAACGGCCGCAGCGCCGTTTCTTCCAAGCTTGTGATATCCCTGCCTTCGAACGCAATCGTGCCGGAGGTTGGTCTGTAGAGCCGTACGATCGCACGCCCGAGCGAGGTCTTGCCCGACCCCGATTCACCGACAAGCCCCAGCGTCTCGCCCGGGCCAAGATCGAGATTGATGTCCTTCAGGATATCGACCAAAGGCGGCGGTCCGAATGCGGGTTTCCGAGTGAGGTCGGGCAGCGACAAGGCGAGATCTCGGACCTCAAGCATGGCCCGCCTCCCGGTCATAGGCCGCGGCCTCTTCTTCGAGCTCCGCGGCCAGCTTGGCCGGCACAGGTGCAAGCTCATCTCCCGGCCGGTCGTAGCGCGGAATCGCTTTCATCAGCGCGCTTGTATAGGCGTGCTTCGGCTGCTCGAAGGTCGAACGAACCGTACCCTGCTCGAGCACGCGGCCAGCGTTGAGCACGGTCAGCCGGTCACAAATCTTGGCGACTACGCCGAAATCGTGGGTGATAAAGAGTAACGCCGTGCCTCGGTTGGCTTGCAAATCCTTGATTAGTCGCAGCACCTGTCGCTGCACCGTGACATCAAGCGCCGTGGTCGGCTCGTCGGCAATGATCAGCTTTGGCTGGCACGAATAGGCGATTGCGATCAACACGCGTTGGCGCATACCGCCGGAGAGTTCATGAGGATATTGCCGCAGCACCCGCGCGGGTGAGCGGATTTGGACGTCACTTAGAAGCTCAAACGCGCGGACTTTAGCTGCCGCTTTGTTCATGCCGAGATGCAAGCGCAGGACATCGGTCACCTGCCTGCCGATCCGATAAGCTGGATTGAGTGCGGTCGTCGGGTCCTGCGGGATGAGAGCCAGGCCTTTGCCCATCAGCTCGCGCCGGGCGCGCTCGGA
>JAPULJ010000289.1 GCA_027295145.1 Alphaproteobacteria bacterium
GTGATGGCGAACGCAGGCATCGACCAATCCAATCTAGGCCCGGACGAGAACGGCCGAGAGCGCGTTCTTCTGCTTCCAAAAAACCCGAATGCCGCCAGCGCCCGGTTGCGGAGCCTGTTCGAGAAGCATTTCCAGCGGCGCATCGGTGTCATAATCAACGACAGTGTCGGGCGCGCCTGGCGCAACGGATCGATCGGCATGGCCCTTGGGGTCGCCGGGCCGCCGGCGCTCTGGGACAAAATTGGAACCGATGACCTTTTTGGCCGACCACTTCGGATAACTCAAATCGGATTTGCCGATCAAATTGCCGCGGCGGCTGCCTTGGTCATGGGTGAGGGCGCCGAAGGCCAACCCGTCGTCAAGGTCGGCGGGCTTCCTTGGGAAGCGGTCACGACCAATGCAGATTCCTTGCTGCGCCCGAAAGACCAGGACCTATTTCGTTAAAATTCGCCGAGGAATATTACGTGCAAACAATCCGTAACGACGAACCGGAAAGAAGCACCGCAATGCCGGTGGTTGCCCTTTGCGGCGGTATCGGCGGGGCCAAACTGGCGCTGGGGCTTTATCACATTCTGGAATCGGACGCTTTGTTCTTGATCCTCAACACGGGCGATGATTTCGAGCATCTTGGTCTTCATATATCACCCGACATCGACACCGTGGCCTATACCCTGGCCGGTAAAAACAATCCGAAAACTGGATGGGGCCGGCGCGACGATACCTGGAATTTCATGAAGGCACTTGCTGAACTCGGCGGAGAAACATGGTTCTCCTTGGGAGACGGCGATCTCGCGATACATGTGGAGCGAACACGACGACTAAAGGCCGGTGAAAGCCTGAGCCAGATCACCGACGATATATCACGGGCATTCGGAATTTCCGCCCATCTCCTTCCGATGACTGATGATCCGTTGCGGACTGTGATTGAAACGGAAGAAGGAGCACTCCCCTTCCAGGACTACTTCGTTCGCAAGCAGTCTAAGCCGGCGGTCAAAAAGATTGCATTCGAAGGCGCCGATACGGCGTTACCCAGCGCCGCAGTAATGAATGCGCTGCAATTACCTGACCTTCGCGCCGTCGTCATTTGCCCGTCCAATCCGTTTCTCAGCATCGATCCTATCCTCGCTGTAGCCGGTATACGGCGCGCGCTCACCGACTGCTCGGCGCCAGTGATTGCCGTTTCCCCGATTATTGGCGGGCAGGCGGTTAAAGGACCAACCGCAAAAATCATGAGCGAATTCTCAATGCTTTCCACGGCGCGAGCCATCGCGGACTATTATGGTGAATTGCTTGACGGCTTCGTGTTCGACAATACTGACGAAGCCGAAGCTAGCGGCTCACCCTTGCCATACCTGGTCACGCAAACGCTGATGGAAAGCCTTGAGGATCGAAAGCAACTGGCCCACGATGTCTTGACCTTCGCAGACACGTTGAACGCTAGGCCCGCCAAGGCTGGTGTCGCGGGACCGCAATAATGGAAAGGCTGAATTCCTCCATGTGGGCGATCGTTCCATGCAAGAAGCTTGATTTCGCCAAGCGACGATTAGCGCCCGTTTTATCTGTTGGAGAACGCCGTCGTCTGGTGGTGGCCATGCTGTCCGACGTGCTTGACGTACTCATGAAGATTTCAGCTTTGAGCGGCGTTGCCGTAATCAGCAGCGATCCGGATATCGCCGATCTTGCTCGTTCGTTTGGTGTTCGGCGTTATTTGAAGGATAACGATGCCGGAGTATCGAGCGCACTGA
This sequence comes from Alphaproteobacteria bacterium, assembly GCA_027295145.1. Classification (GTDB taxonomy): domain Bacteria; phylum Pseudomonadota; class Alphaproteobacteria; order JAPULJ01; family JAPULJ01; genus JAPULJ01. Next base: position 1,746 of record JAPULJ010000289.1, read on the forward strand.
CTATAGCGAGCGGCCTTCTTTCCAAAGACGGAGCGCAAGGGATTTTGGCCGTTCCCGGTGATTTACCGCTATTGGCCCAGAGTGATGTTATGCGAGCCCTTGAGGCCATCTCGGCCTCGCCGGCTGTCGCTTTGGCGCCCGACCGACACAAACATGGGACAAACTTGCTGGCCATGAATCCTCTAGGCGCAATTCAGTATTTGTTCGGAGGCTTGAGCTTTCAAGCCCATATCGCCGCCGCTCGAACCGGCGGAATTGAGCCTATCGATATCCAAACCGAAAGCCTCGGCCTGGATATCGATACGGCGGAAGATTTGTTGATGTTTGCTCGAGAGCGCTCGCCAACGCGAACCTTCCGCTACCTGACCGAATCCGGCATCAGAGACCGCCTACTCCTTCAGTCAATGCATGTCCCCATTCAAGCCGGGGCCGGAAGAGGGTGATCCGATGATTCTGAAAAATGGGGAATTGGACCCGATCGAGCTTCTGCGGAGGGTTCGAGACGGCGGCCAAATTGACGATGACGAGGCGCTCGGCTTGTCTGATATCGCCAACTTGGAACCCCTGATGGCCGCTGCGGCAAGTCAGCGTGACCAGTACCATGGAAGCGTCATTTCCTATTCGCGCAAAGTATTCATTCCGCTCACTCACCTGTGCCGCGATGTTTGTCATTATTGCACCTTTGCGCACCCACCCAGGCGTGGGGAAAATGCCTTTCTGTCGCGCGAGGAAGTTTTGAAAATTGCCCGCGCCGGAGCCAAGGCAGGCTGCCGTGAGGCCCTATTCACATTGGGTGACAAGCCTGAAAAGCGCTACCGGTTGGCTCGCCAGGAACTCGAAACTTTCGGGCACGGGACGACGCTTTCGTATTTGGCTGAATGTGCACAGCTGGTCTTTGAGGAAACCGGTCTGTTCCCTCATACCAATCCCGGTCTCATGGGCACGACCGAAGTCGTCGCCCTGCGCCAAGTCTCTGTTTCGCAAGGGGTGATGTTGGAAAGCGTGTCTCAGCGCCTTTGTGAAAAGGGCGGACCCCATTACGGATCACCGGACAAGGCTCCGGTAAGGCGACTTGAAACTATTCGCCGGGCAGGCGAGGCGAATGTGCCCTTCACCACCGGTATTCTGATCGGAATTGGTGAAACGCGCCGCGAACGGATCGACTCTCTACTGGCTCTACGTCATTTGCATATGGCGTTCGGTCATATCCAGGAGATTATCATCCAGAATTTTCGCCCGAAACCGAACACGCGCATGGAGAGAGTCCCGCCAGCGTCCTTGCAGGAATTGCTATGGTCCATTGCCGTGGCGCGACTGCTGTTTGGGCCGGAGATGAACATCCAGGCGCCGCCGAACCTAAGTCCTGGAGAACTTGCGCAATTGGTAGCGGCCGGTGTCAACGACTGGGGCGGCGTTTCACCGCTCACGCCTGATTATGTGAATCCCGAAGCCCCTTGGCCGCATCTCGATACCCTTTGCAATGAAACGCAGGCGGCCGGAAAATCCTTGGTCGAACGTCTGGCGATCTATCCCAATTTCATTCGCAATAAAGGGCGTTGGCTGAATTCAAACTTCCATACTCCAGTAATGCGGGCCGTCGATTCAGAAGGATTCGCCCGTATCGAATCTTGGTCTCCCGGCACTGCACAGCACCCGCCTAACGCGACGACGGCCCTTGTCGGCAGCGCGAGGGGAAGTCCTGACGATCGTCTTTTGGATTTCATACTCAAACGCGCACTGAGCGGACTCACTCCAAATGAAACAGAAATTGTCCGACTGTTCGGAGCCCGGGGTAGGGATTTCACCGCTGTCTGCTCAGCCGCCGACCAGTTGCGACGTGAATTGGTCGGAGACGAGGTGACCTACGCGGTAAATCGCAACATTAACTACACCAATATTTGCTATTTCCGATGTGGATTCTGTGCGTTTTCCAAGGGTCGGTTGAGCGAAAACCTGCGCGGCGCGCCCTACGACTTGGAGATGGATGAGATCAAGCGACGCGTTCGTGAAGCCTGGGCCCGGGGCGCAACGGAAGTCTGCATGCAGGGAGGTATTCATCCCAGCTACACCGGCCAGAATTATTTGGACATTTGCCAGGCGGTAAAGGAAGCCGCGCCGAAAATGCACATCCACGCGTTTTCGCCACTTGAAGTGTGGCAAGGCGCGGCAACGCTGAACGTGACGCTTCGGGAATTTCTCACCCGCCTCAAAGATGCCGGTCTCGGGTCCTTGCCGGGAACGGCGGCGGAAATTCTCGACGATGAGGTACGCGCTGTCCTTTGCCCAGACAAGATCAGTGCCGGGCAATGGTTTGAGGTCATGGAAGCGGCACACGGCCTTGGAATCCGCTCGACCGCGACCATCATGTTCGGCCATGTGGACGCACCGGTAAACTGGGCCCGCCATTTATTGCGTATTTTGGTTCATCAGAAACGGACCGGTGGTTTTACGGAATTTGTGCCCCTGCCATTTGTTCACATGGAAGCGCCCATCTATTTGAAGGGCCTCGCCCGCCTTGGGCCAACTTTCCGCGAAACCATGCTCATGCATGCAGTTTCGCGCCTCGTCTTTCATGCCCACATCCCCAACATACAGGCGTCCTGGGTGAAGTTGGGTCCGGTCGGCCTTTCTCACTGCCTGCGGGCGGGTGTAAACGATGTCGGCGGAACACTGATGAACGAAACCATCACCCGCTCGGCAGGCGCCATCCATGGCCAGGAAATGCCGCCGGAGACACTGGAGTCTCTAATTCGCGATGCCGGCCGGGTCCCCAGACAGCGGACCACCCTTTACGGCACGCCACCGGAAGAGCGCAGGGCTGCGGCAATCGATCGGCCGGCATTAAAACCGAGCGTCAACATGCTCGCGCGCGACTACGTAAATGACCCGAAAACCAAACGCAATCTATTGCGTCCGGGTCAGGTCTCCAAACTCTCTTGATTGAGACGGACAAAATCTCTTGATCGAGACGGATAGGTGATCTCGGTTTATTTCCTGAGACGCGGGATAATTTCCTTTGCTATCACCTCGACCTGATCAGGTTCGTACTGATAAGGCACGAAGATGAGCTTTTGTACGCCCACATCGAGGTGCGCCTGAAGTTGTTCGACGCAATCGTCGACGGTGCCCATGATGGCGCTGTCGACGGTCGAATCGCTCCAAGAGGCGAAATCCCATTCCGATTTCAGCCATTTGTTCATTGGTGCTTCGACGGCGGCGCGCGAATCGCCGACCATAATCGGCAGTTGGTTGCAATTCAGTAGGTTAGCCGGATCCTTGCCAGCTTCTTCGGCAAATCCGATGATCTTGTCCCAAGATCTGGTAAACCCTTCCGGTGTATAAAAATAGGTCAGCCAACCGTCACCGCTGACGGCCGCTCTTTTCAAGACACGATCCACGTAACCTCCGATCAGGATTGGTGGCCGTGGCTGCTGGAACGGTTTCGGAAACATAACCGATGAGCTCAATTTGTAAGGTCCAAACTCCCCGATCACCATGTCTTCCTGCCATAGCCGGGTCATGATTTCGAGGTTTTCATCCATAATCTTGCCGCGTCTTTTGTACGGCACGCCAACGGCATTGAACTCGCGTTCATACCAACCCGACGCCATGCCCAAAATTAAGCGCCCCTGGGAAATCTGATCCATGCTCGAAAGCTGCTTGGCAAGGATCAGGGGATTGCGGAGCGGGAGCACGAGGATTCCGGTGCCGAGTTTAATCGTCTTGGTTCGTGCAGCGATGGCGGTGAGCAACGACAAGCCATCAACGATCGGAAAATGCGGGTCTACGCCGAGAAGGATATGGTCCCAGACCCAGAGCGAATCGTACCCGAGTTCTTCCATCCTTACCCCAAAATCAACCAATGCCCGGGCGTCTGGAATGTCGGGGAAGCGCTGAAAATTCCGCATCGTAATCCCGAACGTATTTGATAATACGGTCATATCGGTCCCTCTGATTATTCTGAATTCCCGTTGTCCGCCGTACGGGCGCTAGGCGATGTAGAGCATTTCCGGGTCGAGATGGCGTAGCACATCCAATTCCGCCTTCGACGGTGGCTCGGTTGTTTCGACATCATCGTCGATGCGAATATCGAAGCCGGTATTGTCACGAACCTGTTCGGCGGTAACCCCCGGGTGCAAGGCCGCAATCTTCATCTCTCTGGTCTCGTCGTCGAAGTCCAGGATGGCGAGATCGGTCACCACCCGGTACATGCCTCCGGTCGAGAGTCCAGAGTCGGCGCGCGTTGAACCACCGCCTAGAAACCCAGGGCTGGTGATAAAATCGACCTTGTCGACGAATCGCCGCTTCTCGTGCTTTATCGCCACGATCATCTGGGTCAAACTCGAAATGTCGTTGCCTCCCCCCGTTCCGGGCAATCGAATCGCCGGATCCGTCGGATCGCCGATGAAAGAGCTGTTCAAATTACCGTAGCGGTCGATCTGGGCCCCTCCCATGAAGCCGACATCGACATAGCCCCGCTGCAACAGCAGCAATACGTCGGTAATGGATAACAGCATGTTGGCGCGCCGCGTACACCGCTGCTCGTTGGTCGATGGCGGTAATTCGCCCGGAACCACGAATGGTCCCAATGTTCCACCCTCAAACAGAATTGTCAGGCCGGGTCCGTGTAAACGTTGCGCGAGCGTCGCCGCCAGAAGTGGAATGCCGACACCGGCAAAGACTGTCTGGCCGTCTTCCAACAACCTGCCGCTCGCGACGGCGAGCAGTTCGGATGCTGTATAGTTCGAATTCTCAGTCATTATAGATGCTCCGTCCCCGCCGGCTTGCCTCCAGTAACTCTCCAATACCAAGCAAATTGAGATACTCGGACCAAGATTCCGGGCCGTAATAATAGCGCTCCAGGTATTCGGCCACGCCGGCTTCCGGATCTTTAGCCGTCAGCGCGGCGTAGTCGTCCATATGCGTGAACATAGGCTCGTACATGCCGTAGCATTCGTGGGGCGCACTGCCATAAGGTACCTCGACCACGGCATCTACGGCGATGAAGGGGATCTTGGTCTGGTCCGGCGAGCGGCGAATTTGATCATTTGAGATGATGCGTTCTGTCGTCAATATTACCCGGTTGGCGGCCATGGCTATGTCTATGTCCATGAATTGCAACCCGTCGATTTGAGCATTGCCGAAGGCATCGCAACGAGGCACGTGGATCAAGGCTACATCCGGATTCAACGCCGGTATCAAAAGCACTTTTTCGCCCGTAAACGGACAATCGAATTCGCTAATATTTTCCAGCTGGCCGGCCACATCTGAACCCAGCATGGCCCGCGTCGGCATGAAAGGAATGCCCATGGCTCCGGCTCGGTAGCGCAGGCCAATGGACATATGGCTCCATTCTTCGAATCGGGCGCGTTTTGATTCCGTATAGGCCCGCATCACCTTGGAAATGCCCCAGACGATGCCCTGGCTGAACCAACTGGTTAGGATGTGACGCGATACCCCGGACGCAAATAGAAGATCGCCTTCCGTTGATGTAATGCTACGCGATATCGATAAATCTGACTTCCGGGCGCGAATCAGCGCCCAGATCATCGCCATCGGCGTTCGTGAAGCCGTGCAGCCCCCGATGGCGACCGAGTCGCCATCATTTACAAGCCCGACAGCTTCCTCAAGGGTCATGACCTTTTCACGAAGGCTTCTATCCCTTGCCTTGGTTTCGGCCCGCAGATCCAGGTAGGACTGGGTCAATTACTCGCTCCCTTTATCCAATTCACATGACCGTTTTGGCGGTCTTGGCGCCTCATTGTGAAACTGCCTTCATCCCGGCCGGTTAACGCCGACATGTCCGTTAAACTCTTCGATCATTGCGTCCCAAACAGGCAAGGTATTTTGAAGCCCATCCCAAAATCGCTGGTCACGGCGCTTCTCGAAATCCTCGAGCGTTACACCCTGCTGCTCGACCCACGTGTAGTAGCCGAGATTAAAGACACGCCGCCGCTCCTGATGAGTCATCTCAAGCATGTGTTCTTTGCCTTGGCCTAGCATATGGCGGGCATACACCTCACCAGCCGAAACTTGGTCAAATCCGTTGGGGAAGTCGGTTTTTTCGGTGCGCTCTCGTTCGCTCACATAGAGCGCCGCACTGTCGGTGGCAACAGTAATGACCGCGTCGTCTGCTCCGAGGTCCAACAGCCTGGCGGTCTTGATCGCGGCGAGCACATTGGCAATTCCGGAAAGACCTAAAACAGTGAGGTTTTCGACTGTCTTTGGATCGAGACCACGACGGCCGGTCAGGTATTCACGTCCGACTCCGGAGTTGAATAGAACGTTGAGGTGATCGGAACTCTCATCAGAAACGCCAACGACAATATCGGTGTTCATGATGTTCTGAATTAGCGGAATGTGCTTATCACCGATGCCTTGGATATTGTGTTCTCCGTACCCGTTGTAGAGCATGGTCGGGCATTCGATCGGTTCTACGGCAACGACTTGTGAGCCAAAGATGGTTTTCAGATAATCGCCGGCTGCCATGGTTCCTGCCGATCCAGTCCCGGCAACAAAGGCTGCAAGGCTCAAATCTGCCCGCTGTTCCTTCAGGCTCATGAACACGCTTTCTAATGCGCGCCCGGTGCATCGGTAATGAGCGAGATAGTTGGCGTATTCGGAAAACTGATTGAGAATTACATTGGAGCTATCGGCCGATAGCTCGGCGCACTTATCGTAGATTTCCTTGACGTTGCTTTCCGAGCCTGGGGTCCGCACAATATCGGCGGGTTCCGTCACCCAGTCCTCCAGCCAATCGAATCGTTCCTGGCTCATGCCCGCCGGCAATACCGCGACGCCGCGACAGCCGAGGATTCGAGATATGGCGACCCCGCCCCTGCAGTAATTTCCGGTCGAAGGCCAGATTGCCCGGTGACGGGTCGGGTCGAATTGACCGGACACGATACGGGTTACCAAACAGGCGTACGCAGGAAGCACTTTGTGCGCGCCAATCATCGGGAACCGGCCACCAAGAACCACGATGATGGGCGCCGCGACACCAGTCAGCGCTTCGTCGAGAACTATATACCCTGGAACATCGGTCAAGGCGCTTCGGTTTTCATCGTTATACCAGTGCACGCGGTATAAATTGGCCGAATGGGGTTCGTCGGCCGAAATTCCGTCGGCCGCAGCCATGATGGAAGACGCGATGCTCGTCGGGTCTGCAAGCTCGGCGAATGTCGGCAAAACAACCCGTGCATCGCGCAAGTGCTTGACGGCATTTTCGTAAGCCGTCTTATCGAATATATCCTGCGAGAGATCAAATGATGTCAATTTGAACCTCGTTGTGACCCTGCAAACATCTCGGTTCAATCCCTGAACACCCTAATCGTCGGAATGCCGCCCGAATTTCCATGGCCTTGTGAGCGATCATCGTATTGCCGCTTTCGGGTTTGAGTTTCTTTACCCATAACAAAAACGCTATTACTTGAAGTATGGATTCAATCGTTGGTATTAGGGTATTAATTTCGATCCAGATTTCCTCATAATTTTCGATGATTGACAGCATTTTGAAACATCCTATGGTTAGTATGTTATACAGTCTTAAATGCGCTTGCAAGATCTCAGATAATGGTTGGCTATGCGGCGTAATATGTGGTCAGGATTGTCTGGAAGCGATCCTTAACCAATGCCAAAATTCGAACCAGAATACCTATTGAAATTGGCAGCACGGCAATAATTTTGGCAGTTCGAATAATCCCAAGCGGTGATACGGCCATTGTCGTCGAATTCGGCGATCAAATCGACCGCGCGTTGAGCAGCCGGGTTCTACGGACCAACGATGCGGTTCACAAGGCCTGCATCAAGGGTGTCACCGAGACGGTGCCCACATTTCGATCGCTGTTAGTACATTATGATCCACTGGTGACTTCCGCCGCCGAACTCATCGAACTGCTGGAGCCTATGACGGTTGCTGATGACGAACACGACTATGCGCCTCGAACGTGGTGCATTCCCGCGTGTTACGAAGATGACAAAGCGCCTGACCTAGCGGGCGTTGCTGAACGCACCGGACTGACAATCGATCAGGTGATCGAGGCCCACTGTAGCCGCTCTTATCATGTTTACATGATCGGCTTTCTGCCGGGATATCCCTATATGGGCGATCTTCCGGCCGAGCTTTGCCTGCCGCGCCTCGAAAGTCCCAGGCTTCGGGTGCCGCCAGGCGCTATCGCTATAGCCACCACATTGACTGCAATTTATGCGATCGAGAGCCCCGGTGGATGGCATCTGATCGGCTCAACACCGGTTTCGCTGTTTGACAGCCGTGATCCCAGGCCGGCTCGGCTGATCCCGGGTGACGAAGTTCGCTTTACGCCGATCACGCGCCAGGCATTCGACGAAATTGAGTCGGCTGTGGCCGCTGGGACCTATTTGCTCACCCCGCAAGGCACTCACCCATGACTGGCCCATGACTGGCGGCCTCAAAATCACTGCACCTGGTGTTCACACCACGGTTCAAGACTTCGGGCGTGTTGGTTATCAGGATATGGGCGTACCAGTATCGGGCGCTCTCGACCCGGAGAGCCTGCGTCTCGCCAATGTGTTGGTGGGGAACTCGCGCACAATGGCCGGACTTGAGGCGCTTTATCAGGGTCCAACAATGGAAGTTTCGGTTGATAGCCTGCGCATCGCTCTGGGCGGCTATGGTGCGAGCATTGATGTGCTTGGTCCTGAACCAGCTCGGATCGCCCCTTGGCGAAGCATCGTACTGAAGCGTGGCCAGATCTTCCGCGTAGCTCTCGACGGCACGACGTCGTCCTGCTACCTGGCGATCGCCGGAGGATTTGACCTTGAGCCGTGTCTCGGCAGTCTTTCGACCTATTCTCGAGCCGGGCTCGGAGGCTTCCAGGGGCGGGCGCTGATCGCCGGTGATGAACTCCCTCTAGTGCTAAGTTCTGCCGCCGACGGTGAGGACGTCAGACTCCCGAAGCCTGAGGCGAATTCATTGCAGCGCCCGATACGGATTACATGGGGTATGCAAAGCGATTCCTTTACCGACGAAAGCCGGGCCAGGTTTGTGACCGAGTCGTTTTCAATCCTGCGGGAATCCGATCGAATGGGCTACCGAATTGCCGGCCCCAAGATTGAACACCAAAGTGGCTATGACATCGTGTCGGATGGCATTGCAACAGGGGCAATCCAGGTTCCCGGTGACGGCCAGCCGATTGTTCTTCTTGCCGATCACCAGACAACTGGCGGCTATCCAAAGATCGCCACCGTCATCTCCGCCGACTTGCCGGCCTTGGGGCGACGGATACCGGATCAAGAAATCCGCTTTGAAGCCATCGAAGTAGAAGAAGCGGAACGGATCCGCCGCAACCGCGAGAAAGCCCTTTGCCGTCTTGAAGCAAGTATGGAACGGCTCACAGGCGAGACCAAGCTTGACTTGGACGCCCTCTACGCGAGCAATCTGATAAGCGGTGTCGTCGGCAACGAAGGGTGATTTGTGCCCTCATTATCAGCACAGGGCATGGGAGACGTTGACGCGATAACGGCTGATTGGTCGCAGGCTGACCTGCCATGGGAAAAGTGGTCCGGGTTGATTGAGAGGGTTTGGCTTATTCTGGACTGTGACGAAGGAGGACGGAATGAGCCGGAAGAGATACACACCGGAACAGATTATCGGGATGCTGCGTGAAGCGTGAAATCGTCTCTGAATCTTCCGCAGGGCTTCCGCGAACACTCAGACGGCCACTGGTCTCCGCTTAAGTGTTTGAAAAATATGGTGCCGGCGGCAGGGGTCGAACCCGCAACCTCGTGATTACAAATCACAGAGACACTGAAAACACCGCGTAACATATCACAACACTACCCTCAATAATTCCCAATTATATCTTGTATTTATCCCACATATGGCTAACATGACGGGACATGGGGTAACATGGTAAAACGACCGTTTTATGTTACCCCGGTGTTACCCCGGAGGGCATGTGATGGCTAGAAAGAAGCTCACGGACGCGGCGGTGAATCGGCTCAAGGCACCGGAAAGCGGCCGCACGGAATATTGGGACGCAACGCTCCCTGGCTTTGGTCTGAGGATCACCGACAAAGGCGCGAAAAGCTGGGTCGTGATGTATC
>JAPULJ010000029.1 GCA_027295145.1 Alphaproteobacteria bacterium
ACTGACGGAGCAACAGGCCAGAGCCTGGGGCCTCTATATCTCAAAACGTGTCAAGCAACACGAGCCTGAAATATTCTCTGAACCCGGCGCTTTCCTGATCCGCCCGAACGGAACGCTCTATGCGGAGTTTCAGTCGACTGCGCCATGGCTACGGCTTGACTTCGATATTCTGCTTCGCGGTGTTCAGGTGGCAATTCAGCGCGGCACACCACCTCGCGGCGGCGAGTGACATGTTCGTATTCGGAGGAAGCTGTCTTGCAAGACGCGTTTGAACTGCACGTGAACCCGGCACGGATTATATTTGGAGACGGATCCCTTAGCCGAACGGCGGAAATGGTCCGTGATCTTGGCTGTTCGCGCGCCCTGGTTCTCTCAACGCCCCAACAAAAGCAGCAAGCAGAAGAATTGTCGAAGACGATCGGCGATCTCAGTGCTGGTGTCTACGCCAACGCCACCATGCACATCCCGATAGAGGTGACCGAAGACGCCCTGAAGACGCTAAAATCCTCTCATGCCGATTGCACGATTGCAATCGGCGGCGGCTCGACGACTGGCCTCGGCAAGGCCCTGGCCTACAGGACCGACATGCCGCAGATCGTGATCCCGACAACCTATGCCGGCTCGGAAGTCACGCCCATTCTTGGCCAAACCCAAGACGGGGTTAAGACGACGGTGAGCGATCCGAAAATTCTGCCCGAAATCGTCATTTACGATCCACAGTTGACATATAGTCTGCCGGCCTCAATGACCGTGACAAGCGCTTTTAATGGCTTGGGCCATGCCGCGGAGGCGCTCTATGCACAGAACCGCAATCCAATATCCACGCTAATGGCGGTAGAGGGCGCCAGGGCGCTAATCGAAGCCCTGCCCGCAATCACCAGCGACCCGCAGAGCCGCGAAGGCCGCCGCGACGCCTTATATGGTGCATGGTTGTGTGGAACTGTGCTGGCGTCCGTCGGCATGGCCTTGCACCACAAGCTCTGCCACACCCTTGGGGGAACCTTTGACCTGCCCCATGCGGATACCCATGCGGTTGTTCTGCCCCATGCGATTGCTTTCAACGAAGTGGCCGTACCCGATCTCCTAAGGCCAATTGCTAATGCTTTGGAAGCGGACGAGGCCGGATCAGCTCTGCACGAGTATGCAAAGTCGATATCCGCGCCGACCGCCCTGAAGGATATCGGAATGCCGGAGGATGGAATTGAACGCGCAGCCGAACTAGCCGTAAACAAGCCATATTGGAACCCGCGCGAATTTGATCGCGAGCAGATCCGGCGGCTCATTGAAAATGCATATCACGGCCGGGTGCCGGAACGACTGGACTGATGAAGTCTTGGGCAACCATTTTCGGCCGCAACGATCTGCCCAGCGCGTGGAGCCGAGACGATTTGTGGTCCGGCCGGGGTCTTTTCCCTCCGCTCACCCATTTTGGCACAGGCCTCAACGCCATCGGTACGATTTGGATAATTTCGCTAATGGCATTGATTTGCGCCGACGTGGTGGCCAGAAACTTCTTTAACCAGCCTTTGCCCCGCGTTCCTGAATTTGTCGGTTATTCGATCGTAGCGATCGTTTTCCTTCAACTACCCAACACATTGCAGCTGAAAAAACTCATTCAGGCGGATGCGTTTATTGGGGCCTTGATGATTGCGCGCCCGACTGCCGGCAGTTTCTACAATGCGGTTTTTCATTTCTCTGGGCTGATTGTAATGGCGCTGATCGCCTACGGGCTCATTCCCGATGCTTGGCAGTCTTATGAGTCCAGCGAGTATTTTGGTCAGCAGGGTGAAATCACGATCCCCGTGTGGCCATTCAAGGCGATCATGGCTCTGTGCGCCGTAATCACGGCGATCGAATTTCTCTCCCAGACGATCGACTATATCCGTAAGGCAATATTCGATGAACCCGACCACCCAGACGCCCGTCAGAACCGTCCCAAGGGTTGGTTTGCGATCGTTAGTCTGTGCGGCCTTGGACTGGTGGGCTTTGCTTTTTTAGGCCCACATCTGGATGCGTTGACCATCGTTCTGACTCTTATTTTTGCGATGTTGATTCTGATCCTGGCCGGCATGCATATCGGTGTCGCTCTGATCCTGCTGTCGTTTATCGGAGCGTGGCTGATTAGGGAAGATTTTCAAATCGCGGTGAATCTTCTGAAGATTGCATCCGCCGGTGCAATCAAAGATCAGCTATTCGGGGTCGTGCCTCTGTTCGTGCTGATGGGCATGCTGATCAATATTGGCAATATTGGCAGGGATACGTTTGATGTCTGTCAATGGCTGTTAGGGCGGATTGCCGGCGGCCTGGGCGTTGCGACTGTTGTCGCCAACACCGTTTTTGCGGCGATTACCGGCGTGTCGATTGCCTCGGCCGTGGTCTTCACCAAAGTGTCCGTGCCACCCATGGTGGAGCATGGCTATACGGCCAAATTTTCCGTTGGGATTGTGGCGGGAAGTTCCGTTCTCGGCATGCTGATCCCGCCCAGCCTTCTGCTGATCGTCTTTGGCGTACTCGCTGAAGTCTCGGTCGGTCAGCTGTTCACAGCGGCCATTGCGCCAGGCATTTTACTTTCGGTGGCGTTCTGTGGGGTCATAGTCTTCATCTCGAATTTCATGCCTGAATTTGCCGGTCGGCTAAAAATGCCCGATGCCAGCAACGATCCTTTGGCCTGGACCCGCAAACCTGCACACAGCGAGACGATTTGGTCCGCCATCGCCAAGATGACGCCAATTGTAATTCTGATCGTGGCCGTTCTGGGGGGTATCTACAGCGGATACTTTACGCCCACGGAGGCAGGCGCGGTGGGCGCCTTCCTCTCCCTCGTGATCGTCTGCATCAAGGCAGCGTTCATACCAGGGATGCTCAGCTGGCCGAAATTCTGGAAAGTGCTGATCGACACCGGTCATGTATCCGTCTCGATCCTGTTCCTGATCATCGCCGCCAATATGTATACGCGCATGATCGCTCTGTCGGGATTGCCCAATGAATTGGTGGGAATGATCACCGCTGCAGACCTCGGCTTTTACGGCATCATTATTGTTTATCTGCTGCTGGTCCTGGTCATGGGGATGGTGCTCGACAGCGTTTCGATCATGCTGATTACGGTGCCTCTAATCCTGCCGCCACTGGTGGCGTTCAACACGGACCTGATCTGGTTTGGGATTGTGACTGTAGTCGCGGTCGAGATCGGACTCCTAACGCCGCCTCTGGGTCTGACGGTCTATGTGGTCAAGGCGGCCCTAGGAAATACTCAGATTAAACTGGGTGAGATTTTCGCAGGGGCATTTCCTTTTGTTATCATCATGATTCTAGTGACCGCAATTCTTGTCCTATTCCCTGAGTTAACGGAGATCACCCGGTAATTATGGTTACGAAAACCACACTCGATAAAGCAGCACGAGCGCTCCTCTTCACCGAGGCCCGCACCGTCAACCGGTTTCTCGACAGACCGGTCGATCCCAAGCTGCTGCATGAAATCTATGATCTTATGAAATGGGGGCCGACCTCGATGAATTGTTGTCCGGTCCGGATCGCATTTCTCACCACCCCGGAAGCCAAGGCGCGCCTGAAACCCTCCTTGTTTGACAGCAATATTGCGCGCGTCGCGTCAGCGCCGGTGGTTGCCATCATTGGCCAGGATATGGAGTTTTTTGGGCACCTGCCTCAGCTATTTCCCCATGCACCCGAATTTAAGAAGATCTTTGAAGACAACGAGTTTGCGGCCCAGACAAATGCGTTCCGCAATTCTACCCTGCAAGGCGCTTACTTCATCATAGCCACCCGCGCAGTGGGCCTTAATTGTGGTCCCATGTCAGGCTTCGACAATGCCGGCGTGGATAAAGAGTTTTTTGGCGGCACCCACGTGAAGTCAAACTTCCTGTGCTCACTCGGATATGTCGACCGGACAACCGAACACGAACGTGGACCCCGGTTCGAATTCGACGAGGTATGCAAAATTCTGTGAGGTAGGAATTCGATGAAACGAGACAACAGATGCTAACCACAATCTTTCTGTTAATCGCTCTTGCCCTTGGGGTGCTGATATCCCTGCAGCCGGCGATAAACACTGCTGTTGCCGACCGTCTCGGCAACCCATTGATGGCCGCGACGTTCTCGATCGCCATCAGCCTGGTATTGCTTGTGATGGCCTGGATTTCAATCGGGAAATTTGATGGGCAATGGTCAAAAATCTCCTCGCTACCATGGTGGGTTCTGATCGGAGGGGCATCGGGGGCGTTCTTTGTCGCCGGGGGCGTGATGATTGCGCCCAGAGTTGGGGTGGCGACATTTTTCGTATTTATCGTTGCCGGTCAGTTGATCGGGGCTGCGGTAGCCGACCATTTCGGTGCATTTGGGATGATCGAAAGGTCGATCTCCGCGCCTCGCCTAATCGGCATACTACTGGTTGTTGCAGGAGCCGCATTGGTGCAGTCGAGTGGCGAAACGAACCCGTGAACTGAAATTTAACTCGAACTCGAAGGAGATGCCGAATGGCCGGCCAACATGAAAAGGGATATTTCACCGAAGCCGACAGCGCCGAAGTTGTGACGGGCCGCAACGCCAACGCAAAGGACGAGCGCCTCAGGCAGATCATGGATGTCGTCATCCGCCACCTCCATGAAGCCGTCAAGGAAATCGAGCCGACCCAGGAAGAATGGTTCAAGGCGATCCAGTTTCTGACGGCGACCGGACACATGTGCGACGACTGGCGGCAGGAATTCATCTTGCTGTCGGATGTCCTGGGCGTGTCTATGCTTGTCGACGCCATCAACAACCGCAAGCCGAGCGGCGCCACGGAAACCACCGTTCTTGGACCGTTCCATGTCGCGGATGCGCCGGCAATGGAAAACGGAGCCGACATCTGCCTGGATGGAAAAGGCGAACCCCTCGTCATTCACGGCAAGGTGACCAGCGTGGACGGTACGCCCATCGAAGGGGCCCGTCTGGATGTTTGGCAGGCCAATGACGAAGGGTTCTACGACGTCCAGCAAAAGGGTATTCAGCCGGATTTCAACCTTCGGGGCATATTTCTGAGCCAGGCCAATGGCGGCTACTGGTTCCGGGGCGTTAAGCCAAAATACTATGGGATTCCCAATGACGGGCCGATCGGGGCCATGCTGGAAAAACTTGGCCGTCATCCCTACCGTCCGGCACATCTGCACTACATCGTCGGAGCAGACGGGTATGAGGAGATCACCACGCACATTTTCGTGCCCGACGATCCATACATCGATTCCGATGTTGTATTCGGCGTGAAGGAAAGCCTGCTGGCCGAATTCGCAAAAGTCGACAACCCCGAGCGCGCCGAGAAATTTGGCGTCGCCAATCCTTTCTGGGAAGTGGAGTTCGACTTTACGTTGGCACCAAAGTGATAAATCTGAGCGCTCGGATCTGCGGAATGTAGAGGACGCTTATCGAGGCGTGAGTGCTACAATTGTCTTGGCGTTCGTGAACCTGGGTTGCTTCTGTGTTTTCAGGAAACGATATCGGCGAGAGTTGTTTGGGAGTCGACAACTGATTCAAGTTCTATGTCCGCTTCTCCCGGAACACGTATTCTCTTGAACCGCATTTCCGGTGCATCAAGCGGTTTCGTCGCATCAATTCCCATCTTCGCGCCAACACCGTCATTTGTAGACGGATCAAGTTTCGAGCCCTGGCTATCTGACACTATGATTAGGTCACGATCTGCCTGGAAACGAGTAGCTATGGCCCACTCGACTTCTGACAAATCGTGAATGTCGACGTCTTCATCAACGACGACCGCGAGCTTGATGTCATAGTGTGCGGCAAAGGCTCCCAACAGCACATTCTTGCTCTCACCCGCGAAGCGCTTTTTAAACTTTATGTACAGGTGATAGCGGCAGACGCCACCGCGCGAGAGATGGACATCACGGACTTCTGGAAAATTCCGCCGCAAATTGGCGATGATGCTGGCCTCGCGGGGAATGCATCCGAGCATGAGATGCTCAAGACTGCCGCCGACAATTGTGTGAAACCAAGGCCGCTTGCGGTGCGATACAAGATCGACCGCAATCACATGGCGCTCTGCCGGTTCGCCATAATATTGAGGAAATTCCCCGAACGGCCCCTCAAGTTCCCTTTTGTTGGCAAGGAACCTGCCTTCGATGATGATTTCTGCGTCAGCAGGCACCCTGATCTCACTGTTCAGGCAGCGCGTCACCGGCAGCGATCTGCCAATCAATGCACCGGCAATTTCAAGCTCGTCCTGATCTATCGGCGCAATCGCCTGCGAGGCAAGCAGTGATGCAGGGCTTGCCCCAATCACGATTGCAGCGTCGAGGTCCTCGCCCGCTTCTTCGGCCGCCCTCTGAAAGGACAAAGTGTGCCGGGGCAGGAGGAGCGCACCCAACCGGGCCGGACCCGAGACCTGCAAACGATGGATTGAGACGTTCTGCCGCCCGGTCTTCGGATTGCGCACGATCAAAAGGGCTGCGGTAATATAGGCGCCGCTATCGTGCTCGTTGTGTGTCGGGATCGGCATAAGCGCGCGAATATCCGGCCGACGATGGACCTCCTGTTGGCACAACGCATTCTCAACCTGAGTCCAAGGGACTGGATTGGTGACGGCGTGCTGAAATCGGTCAAGCAATTCGTGGTTTTGAATTCCCAGGGCTTCCGCCATCCACTCGCGGTTGGAGACGATGCCGGAAACGACCGTGCCGCCCATCTCCCCCACGTTTGGAAACAGCGTTGCCTTCTTGCCGTCAAAACGGTTTGCAATCCCAGCGATCTCGAATTCGAGCTTGGCGCCCGGTTTGATGATTTGCAGCCGTTCGGTATCACCAAGATATGAGAGCCAGCTTCGCAAGTCGGCAAAAGCTGATCGTCCGTTTGCTCTGGGCGTCATAGATGTGTCCTCGAACGCCCGATCTCCGATAATCGAGCTCGATCTCCGTATTAGGCAAACAGCAGACTGGGATCAAGGCGCGACAATGACCTTGCCTATCACTTCACGGTCCTCGATGAGCCGCAGGGCCTCGGTTGCCTCGGTCAGCGGAAATGTGCCGGCGATCGGAACCTTCATCTTTCCTTCGGCGATGTAGTCGAGGAGGCTGACGAGATCCTCCGGCTCCCAGCTGTTGGATCCGCGAATGTCGAATTCGAAGCTCCAGACATAACGCAAGTCCGTTTTTGGATCGTAACCGGCGGTCGCGCCGCAGGTTAGCAGGCGTCCACCGCGGCGCAGACAGCGCATGGATTTGACCCAGGTATCGCCGCCTGTGAAATTGACGACAACGGTGACACCGCCCGCGTGCTCGCGCCGATGGGGCTTGTCGTACAGCTTCCAAATTTCCTTCACAAAATCCGCCTCGACATAGTTCAACACTTTGTCGGCACCGAGTTCCCGCAAGGCTTTGAGCTTTGCCTCGGAGCTGCTGAGAGCGATCACCTCGGCGCCGAGGATCTTGGCCAATAGCACGGCGCCCGTTCCGACGCCGCCGCTGGCCCCCAGGATCATGACCGTGTCATCAGCGTTGACTTGGCCCCGCGTGACCATCATCCGGTGGGCGGTGCCGTAGGCGACGGGTAGGCTGGCGGCCTCGGCGAATGAAACGCCTTCGGGAATCGTGACCAATTGGTGCGTGGGCGCGCGGCAATATTCGGCGAGCCCCCCGTGGATGGTCTCTCCGACCAATCCCCCTTCGACTCGATTGCGCGGGTCCACCAGTACGCCGTCGCCCACCGCCCAATCTTTCACTTCGGAACCGACCTCGACGATTTCACCGGCGACGTCAAGACCACAAATGATCGGCAGATTGAGCTTGATGCCCGGCATGCCGTTGCGCGTGAACAGGTCGTGGTAGTTCAAGGATGTCGCTTTGACCCGGAGGACGACATCATTTGGTCCGCATTGGGGATCGGGAAAATTTTCCTCGTAGACGAGCTTGTCCATCCCTCCATGTTCGTAAAGTACAACGGCCTTCATGTTAGCTCCTTAGATGTAATGC
Organism: Alphaproteobacteria bacterium; assembly: GCA_027295145.1. Lineage (GTDB taxonomy): Bacteria > Pseudomonadota > Alphaproteobacteria > JAPULJ01 > JAPULJ01 > JAPULJ01. The sequence goes on from JAPULJ010000029.1 coordinate 7,971, forward strand.
AAAGGTGGTCCATCGACGGGACGATGGGGTGACGATCATGCTCTAGGCGTTATTTCGGCGGGGCCGAATAGTAGACGCCGCGGCCGCTGGCCAGCAGTTTTCCATCGCCGTCATAAACGTAGGCTTCGGCCGTCGAGAATGAGCCGCCAATTTTCACCGGGCGCGCCTCGACAACGAGATCGCCGGGCATGGCGGCGCGATGATAGTCGATACGAAGATCAACCGTCGGAATCGGCCTGCCGAGTTTCGCCGCCAAGGCGTAATCGGCGGCGATGTCGATGACCGTCGCGAGAATGCCCCCATGGGTGTAACGCCCGGTCGGGTTGACGACGAATTCCTCTCGCCACGTGACACCGACCTTGATGCCGTTCTCGTCAATTTCCAGGAGTTTCAAACCCAGCCACTTGTGAAAAGGAGCGACAGTCATCCGCTTTTCGAGTTCTGCATGGGTCATTTTATTTTCCGCCATAAATTCTCCTTCACAGTCCGGAGTGGTTTACGCTCAACGCGCGCAAGGCCGCGCGATCGATTTTGTTAGTCCCCGTCAAAGGGAGATCGGTCAGGAATAAGACCCGCCGGGGATGGGCATAGGCGGGACCGTTCTCGAGCGCGTAGGTCTTGACGCTGGCTTCGTCGAGCCTGCTGCGCGCTTCTCTCACCACAAAGGCATAAGGGACCTCCCCCTTGATCTCGTGCTGGAATGGCAAGACCGCCGCCTGGGCGATTTCGGGATGGGTCTCGAGGAGGGTTTCGATCTCCCCTGGATAGATATTCTCGCCGCCACAGACGAACATGTCGTCGACCCGGCCCATGAAGAAGAACCAACCATCTTCGTCCCGGCGTAAAATGTCGCCGGTGCGGAACCATCCATCGCGAAAGCTTTCTTCAGACGCTTCGGGAAGGTTGTGATAACCGAGCGCGACCCCTGGATTGCGAACGACGAGTTCCCCCTCGCGTTCATGAGCGCCGTTCTCAAAGCGGAATTCACATTCCGGCATGGGATAACCGACACTTGCCACGGGGCGGGGCTGACCATCTGGGTGGTACCAGCCGAGCATGATCGGCCCACCCTCCGTGATGCCGTAATTTAGCTGCACTGCCGCCTTTGGGAAGGTTTCCTCAATGCCTTGAAGCAGGGTGTCGGAAGCCGGTGCCGAGCCCATGCTGACGGTGCGCACGGAGGAAATATCACACTGCTCCAACAGGTCTATTTCGGAGAGCACCAGATGCAGCATGGTCGGGACACCAGTGAGCATTGTGCATTTGTAGCGATCGATCGCCTCGATCGAGGCGGCGGCGCTAAAGCGCGGCAGAATGACGAGACAGGCGCCCGGCAACATCGCCGATTTGATAGCGACCAGCGCGTTCTTATGGAAGAACGGGGCCGATATCAGGATCCGGTCGTCCGCCTTGAGGCGCCGGAATTCGACGAGGGCGCGGGCGGCCCAGTCCTGACCGAAATGGGAAAGGAGAACTCCCTTGGGCCGGCCGGTGGTCCCCGACGTATAGGGCTGCATGGAGACCTGCAGTGGCGAGACCGCAATCGGATCGAATGGGCCGGGGTCGGTGAAATCCTCGTAATCGGTATCGAGGTCAATGCATTGCACGCCGTCGGGGACGAGAGGAGCCCAGGCACTTTCCAAAAAGACACAAGCAATACCTGCGTCATGAATGATGAAACGAACGGTGTCCGCCGTCAGTTTCACGTTGATCGGTACTGGGATACATCCGGCGCGAAGTGCGCCGAACAGCACCTCCAGGTATGCGATGCGGTTTAACGCCAGAATGCCGATCCGGTCGCCGGCGCCCAGACCGCGGCGGGTCAAGCCGCGCGCCACGCCATCGCAGCTTCGGTCCAATTCGTCGTAGCTCACCTCCTCCGGATGCTCGGGATCGCGGAGGTCAATAACCGCAAGCCGGTCCGAGCCAACGTGGTGGCTGAAAATTGTCCCTAGGTTTTCCATGCGTTGAACGTTTACCGTTATGTTTTTCGCGTCAGCAAAGTGGCGCGTCCAAAACCTTCGCCTTGTGTCGTGACGTCAAGTAAAGCCAAACACTCCCAACGATTAAAACGCTGCCTACGGACAAAGAAACCCACACCTCGGGCCAGAGGACACCGACCGCCGCCAGCGCCACGAAGACGCGGGCGATTATCGATAGCGGTTTGAAAAGCCAGCCGATGACGGCGGCGCTAACGCAGCAAAGTCCGATCAGCACCGAAAACAGTCCGAGAAGCGTACCTTCGATCGGACCGACTAAAAGCAGGCCGGGATTGATGACGATGGCGTAGGGAATGATGAAGCCAGGGAGGGCTAAGAGCAGGGCTTGCCATCCGGTTGCCGAGGGCGAGGAGCCCGAGATCGACGCAGCGGCATAGGCCGAAAGCGCCACCGGCGGCGTCAGCATCGACATGATCGCGAAATAGAAAACGAAGAAATGGGCGACCAGCGGATTGGTGCCGAATTCAATCAACGCCGGGGCGATGAGTACGGCCCCCATGATATAAGCCGATGTCGTTGGCATACCGGCGCCGAGGATCAGGGTTGCCGCCATGGCGAGGCCAAGCAATACCGTGACCTCGCCGCCTGCAACGTTGAGAATCATCGATGTAAACTTGGTGCCGAGGCTGGTGAATGCGATGACGCTCACGATCAAACTGGCAAGGGCGCAGGGGATGGCCACATTGATGCTGCGCGTCGCTGCGGTGACCAATGATGTAAGTACCGCTGCCGGGCCGACACGGGTGGACCGGCGGAGCGTGCCGATGGCAATGGTCAATCCAATGACTTCGATTATCAATGCGGTGATATCGTAGCCGGCGACGATGCGGTAGGTCAGCCATACCAGTGGCACCATCATGTGGCCCAAGTTCTTGAGCGTCTGCCCGATACGGGGAATCTCCTCGCGCCCGATGGTAGGCAAGCCACGCCGTCGCGCTTCCAGGTCAACGGAAATTAACACGCAAACGAAATAGAGCAGCGCCGGCAAAGCGGCCGCAATTACGATCTGACCGTAAGGAACTTGAAGGAAGTCGGCCATAACGAAGGCCGCCGCCCCCATGACCGGCGGCATAATCTGCCCTCCTGTCGAGGCCACGGCCTCCACGGCCCCGGCAAATCGGGCATCGTATTTGATCCGTTTCATCAAGGGGATGGTGAAGATGCCCGTGCTCATGACGTTGGCGACGGCGCTTCCTGATACGCTGCCCATCAGGCCCGAAGCGACCACCGCCGCTTTCGCCGGGCCCCCTTTGCGGGCGCCGGTCAGGGCCAGCGACAAATCAATAATCATCTTTCCGCCACCGAAGGTCTCGTAAACGGCTGCAAACAAGATGAAATAGAATACAAGACGTACGGATACGCCGGTGGGTACCCCGAACACGCCTTCAATTGTGAGAAACTGGATGTCGATGAATTCGGTAAAATCCGCGGCATTGTGCGACAGAAGTCCTGGAAGATTGCCGCCAAAGAACTGATAGGCGACAAAGACAAGGGCCAGGGCGGTCATTCCCACACCAAGGACCCGGCGGGAAATCTCGAACAAAAGAACCAGGATAATTAGTGCCCCCACGTAGTCGAGCGGGGCCAGCGGATCGAGCCCTGTCGTACGGTCGTTGATGCGCGCGAGACTGGCCCAGATGATGAACGGCGGCACCAGGGCAAATATGGCGAGAGCGAAATTAAACCGCTTGACCGGGCGGTGCGACTTCCGGCTGGTCCAGAGAATGGCTAGAGAGAGGGCGAAGGAGACGTGCGCGCAGCGCGTTACGAGTTCGTCCACATACGGCCACAACGCCACGCCGATTTGGAAAATGCACCACGCGATACCGACGAGGCCGTGAGGCGAGAAGATTTCCCGCCACATGGGTTCCGTTGCGGCGATAGGCGGACCGGCCGCCTCGCCACTGGAAACGGAGCCGCCCGAAGGCGGCTCCGCATCTTCGGTAGGACTAGGCAATGTTCAGCTCATTTGAGCCAACCCTTTTCCTTAAAGTACCGCGCCGCCCCAGGGTGGAGGGGCAGAACCACGTTTTCCGGCTTCCAGCCGCGGGTCGCGCAATCGAATTTGGAGAGCGCCTTATGAACGGCCTTGAAGCGGTCCTGGTTGTCGCAGATCGCTTTGACGATGGTGTAGGCGAGTTTGTCAGACATCCGCGTCGATGTGAATAGAGAGGTCGTGGTGCCAGGATACTTCACGTCTTTGTCCTGACCTTTAAACGTACCGGCAGGCAGAACCGCGGTCGTCCAACCTTGAGCGGCCATCTTGCGGAGAACCATGGCGGAAGGTTCAAGGAAACTCAATTTGGTTCCGATCGCGATCTCCGTCAGCGCCGGGTGGCCCCTGGTGACCGTGTGGATCCACAGATCGGACTTACCCGAACTTATGGCTGCCTTCACGACACCGAAGGAGCCGGCCTTGTCGTAGCGGCCGCCGGCCTTGGACACCATTTTTTTGGACGCCCCCGAAAAACCGAGCAAAACTTCCCCGGCGAAACCCCCGGCGCTGCCCTTGCCGAGCAGCACGACTTTCATCCCCGGATGGGCAGCGACATAAGCGGGAAGATCGCTGGCGCTGGCATCACGGCGGGCGACCACCGCCACGTAGTATTGGTCAAAACCGCCGACCAAGGATCGCAGGTTCTTGAGCGGGGCCTTGTAGGCCACTTGGCCCGCTTGCGCCCAGCCGCTGACGGCGGCCATACCGAAGGCCAAGTCGAACTTGCCGGCCGCCACCAAACGTGGGTTGCTGGTGCCGCCGCCTTTCGGTGGGGCGTCGACAGTCGAGCCGGCGGGCAGCGCCGCGCGTATCAACTCGGCGACACGGGTCGAATAAGCGAACCAACTCGATTTCTGTTTGAAAGACGCTATCGACAGCCTCACCGGTTCTGCGGTCAATGCCGTAGAGGCCCCGAGCGTCACTGCGAGCGCGACGGCGGTCGATAAGATTGTGGTTTTGGTAATCATTGATTTCTCCTTGTTACTCCCTTGTGACTTTATTGCCGCCCTGCCACGGGATTAAGCGGGGCACGCAAGGTGCCCCTCCGACGGCCTGGTGTTGTCGGGCCCAGATTGATCCACCGCTGTCCTGCCCATCGCCGTTTGGCTCTCTCCCCCGTTAGCTATTGGCTGACGCCCGGTCGTTGCCGGCTCGGTCATGAACGCTTCATGATGGGGTCCGAAACACGATCTCCTGGCGCTGTAAGAATTTAACAACCAATCATAATTTGGTGTCAATGGCAAATTTTTTCGTATATTTTCTTATATAATCTCTTGTATATCACTGTATTAAATTAAACCAATTGACCAAAATGGTTCTAGTTGGCAAATTGTCGAAGATTCCAGGGGGCCGGACCCTTCGCTTGCAATAGCTGAACAGGTGGCGCCGGCAGGGCGCTGAAGCACCCACATATCGGGATATATGGGCCGAGTGAAAAAGGATGAGAACGCGTTGCCATGCTGATGGATCAAGACCCCCTGCAACACTTAAGAAGACAGATCGATAGCGGACGGTTGCCGAACCACTCGAAACTGCCCCCGGAACGGGATCTGGCCGAGCAATACGGCGTTCCCCGAACCGTCGTGCGCAAGGCCCTGGCGATCTTGGAGGCAGAAGGGAAAATCCGCCGCCACGTGGGGCGGGGAACCTTCGTCGGCAGCGCCCCCCGGGATCGATTGGAACGCGGCGCCGCCGAGGCCTGGTCGGCCAGCCCAATCGAGCTGATCGAACTCAGGTTGTTCCTTGAGCCTCGTCTTGCTGGAGTCGCAGCGCTCAGGGCAAAACCTGAGGACATCGACAACCTGCACCATTGTCTGGCCAAATTCGAGGCGGCGACCGAGTGGGAAACCCTTCAACTCTGGGACCGTACCCTGCATCAGGCCATTGCCATCGCGACCCATAATTCTCTGTTGGTTCGGGTCATGGACGTGACAAGCGATCTGCGCAAATCGAAGGACTGGGACCGCCTGCAGAAATCGACCATGAACGAAGGTCGCAAACGGAACGTGGCGGTCCGTCACCGCGCCATCGTCGAGGCCATCACGGACCGGGATCCTAAGCGCGCAACCATGGCCATGCGGGATCATTTGATTGGTGTCGAAGTAATCTTGCGCGACGCCGCCGAGGACTTGATGGAGGATGCGGAATAGGGATCACGGCGCGGACAGGTACGGCCGAGAGGTTCCGATGGAGGCACAGATGATGGAAGGCGATGTCGGGTCCGACCAGTGGACAGACCGCCAGCTTCCCGAGGGCGACGAGATCTTCCTAGATCATCTCGCTCATTTTGTACCCGACATGTCTGTGGCCGAAACGGCCATGGCCGATCTGGGATTCCAGCTCTCGCCGTTGACACCGCAAAGCAATGCCTTTGGTTCAGACGCGCCGCCGGTCCCCGTGGGCCTAGCCAATCGTTGCGCGATGCTCGAACGCGGGTACCTCGAAATACTCACCCCCCATGGAAAGGCCGAGACCCCGTTGGCCGACCAATTGCGCGCGGCCCTCGAGCGTTACGTTGGCGTGCATCTTCTGGCCTTTTCCTGTGCCGATCCGTCCGAGCAGGCGCTAAGGTTGGCGGCCGAAGGGTTAGAGCCGCAGCCGCCGGTGGCCCTGCAGAGGGAAATCGAAACCGAAATCGGCTCGGGCCTGCTTCGCTTTTCAGTCCTGCGGGTCAAACCCGGCCGAATGCCGGAAGGGCGCATTCAATTCCTTCGCCACCACACCCCGGATTTGCTGTGGCAAGAGCGCTGGATGACACATGCGAACAGCGCGCGAGCGTTGACGGATGTGCTGTTGTGCGTTGACGATCCCGAGGAGGTCGCCGCACGGTTCAGCCGCTTCACCGGCCTCGCCGCGAACGGCGATCCGATCTGTGTGGAGACGGCGCGCGGGCGAGTAACGATCATTGATGTCGACACCGCCGCCCGGCTATTGCCCTATTTGCCCAACACAAAATGCCCGTTCATCGCGGCCTATGCCGTCGAGGCCGCCAACGTAGAGCAGGCGCGCCGCCACGTCGTGGCGCATGGCCTGCATCCTTACGATCGCGGTCGGAACGCCGACAGCTTCTGGGTGGTTGGGCCGCCCGGACTCGGCGGTGCGATCCTTTTCCACGGATTGCGACCCTGATCCTTCAGCGCTCCATCTGGCTATTTCCAGGGTTCTCGCTCAGCCGATATATTTCCAATAAGTGTCTTTCTTCGTGACATAGCCGCCGCGAAACTCCCACAGATCACAGCCGATATATTCAATCGGCTCACCGTTCACAGGCGTGCCGCGCACGACCCATTCGGAAATAGCCTTGGTCTGGTCGCAGATCCAGTGCCGCATTTCTTCCCAACGCATGTCCGGGATCTGCTCGAAGCGGACACTCAGAACTTCGCCGATACTCTTTTTGCCGAGTAAGCGCTGCCCTTCCGGCGCATTGGGCCCGCGTGCCATTAGCCATTCGCAGTCATCAACGAAATGAGACAGGATGGCGCTAACATCATGCTTATTGAACCCGTCCTGGATTTCGTCGAGTAGCTCGATCGTCAATTCACGCGACATGGCAATTCTCCCAATTTCAGAAGTCAGGATCCGGAATACCAAATTCCAGTTTATGACTTCCTAGTAATGAAAACTAACCCGCTACTATCCCAACATCTATAGATACGAGAGGGTGTCATGCCGGCGCAGGAATATGCCCGGTGCCGCCCATCTCAGGACGCGCTACGAGTCCAGAGTATGCAGCTCGCGGCGCATGATCTTGCCGGTGCTGGTCTTGGGCAGATCGGGCACGAACTGGATCTCGCGGGGCACTTTGTAGGCGGCCAGGTGCTGGCGGCAGAAGTCGGTCATCTCCTTCTCATTCGCTTCTGCGTCGGGCTTGAGCACGATGTAGGCCTTGGCGATCTCGCCCTTGATCTCGTCCGGCTTGCGGCCGATTGATGACATGGCGACCGCCGGGTGCATGGCGAGCACGCGTTCGATCTCGGCCGGATAAACGTTGTAGCCGGCCGTCAGGATCATGTCCTTCTTGCGGTCGACGACAAAGATATAGCCGTCCTCGTCCATGCTGCAGAGATCGCCGGAATGCAGCCAGCCGTCGGGCTCGATGGTTTCCTTGGTCGCCGCCTCATTGCCGAAATAGCCCTGCATGACGATCGGCCCTTTGCACATGAGCTCGCCAACCTCGCCCCGCGGCAGCGTCGCGGACGCATCGTTCTCGTCGGCAATCCGGCATTCTGTGTAGGGCAGCGCGACGCCGACGGAGCCGAGGCGGTTCTCGCCGTACCAGGTATTGGCGGTGCCGGGACCGGCCAGTTCGGTCATGCCCCAGAGCTCCAACAGAGGCGCGTCAAAACGCGCCTCCGCTTCCTGTTCCGTGGCGAGCGGGATTGTCTGGCCGCCGACGGTCAGGCGGCTGATGCTGGAAAGATCGTACTTATCGAAATCGCGATGCGCCAGCATCATCATGTATGAGGTCGGCACTCCGTCATAGAGCGTGGCCCGGTGCTCCTGGATCGCGCCGAGCACTGCGGTTTCCTCGAACCGGGGCACCAGCACGAAGGTGTAGCCATACAGCAACGCGCCGTTCATGATCACGTTGCCATAGACATGAGCGCAGGGTAGCGCCGAGACCACGACGTCCTCGTGAATCCGCCGGTGGATCATCGCCGTCAAGCCCGCATTGGTAATGACCGCCTTGTGGCTCTGCATGGCGCCCTTGGGATGGCCGGTTGTGCCCGAGGTGTAGCAAATTGTGGATAGCTCGTCCCGGCTGCGCTCAGGCGCATCGAAACTGTTGGCGCCGGCCTGGAGCATCTTATTGAAGGACAGCGCCCCTTTAGGCAGGTCGTCGCCGAACAGCACTACATGCTCTAGCGGCGTGTCCCCTTTGATGTCCATCAACCCCTCGCCGCTGTCGGCGCCGGCGACGATTGCCTTGGCCTCGCAATCGTTGGCGACGTAGCCTACCTCTTCGGGCGTCAGCATGACGTTGATCGGGTTGACCACGGCGCCGGTCTTGGCGATGCCGTGATAGGCCACGATCCATTCCCAGCAGTTCTGCGCAAAAAGCGTCACCCGATCGCCGGGCTCCACGCCCTTGGCCTTGAGGCCATTGGCGAGCTGGCAAGCGAGATGGTCGATCTCCGTGAAGCTGAAGTTGCGTTGGTCGATAACGAGCGCGGTCTTGTTACCGTAGGTTCGCGCCCCGTGGCTCGAAATCTCTCCCAGGGATCCCAACATCGCGTACTTCCCCCGTTTCCCGGCGCGGGCCGATCGCAGCCAGCCGTCGGTGGTCGTGATCGTCCACCAGGCCCAACTCCACCCATACTAAAGCTACGTCCATACTAATGGGAAATCGCGGGCCTCGCGCGCCCGAAGGCGCTGATTGCTATTGCGTCGGATACATCCTTGAAACTTGCCGAAACCGGTAAATCTGATGAAGTCGGCCAGGGCGACTTTGGCCGTCCCCTGTTTAGCCGGAAATTTGTCGGGATCAGGCGATTTACGGTGCCTTTACACCGCAAGAAAGGCAGTTTTGATAGGCGGCGACAGCGCGCGGTGTACCGCAACCCGCAAGCGTCAAACCAATGATCCCGAGGACCATCATGAACAGGCCGAGGTCTCTGACGTCCATCCAGCGAATCATTGTCTTGCTCCTCGGTTCAGTTGCGGTGAAAAATGCCTGTGCCAATTGTTGCTCGATTTATGCCGGATCCCGGTTGAACCGACGCTGAAGTCGGTGTTCATGTGAGGTTCATGCAGGGCGGCAATGTCGGTTAGGAAGTGGCCAAGTTCTTCATAGTGGCGGTCTCCAACAACGCCGACGGGACGTATCGCCGCCGATGTACCGCATCGCCGGCAGGGCTTTGGCGGGTTTTAGAAAAAGGCGGCGTCCGGCCCCGCAGAGGAGGAATGAGCATCGAATGGATGCGCATGCCAAATGCCAGACAACCCGCAAGGAGATCTCGCCCTGAAGGTCTTTTCAAAATCGGCAAAAAGCAAAAAGGGTCCAAAAAGCAAAAAGGGTCAGAGCTCTTTTTGCACGCGTCGAAGCGCGAACGGCCATCTCACGACCACGGTGACCGCGGCATAGAAAATCAACGTTACGGCATATCCCGCAATGTCGTTGGGAGCGGCGCTGAACGCGCTCCCAGACCAAGGATCAGCGCGTGAACCGAAGTGAAGACGATCGTTTGACGGCGGTAGTTTCCGACACTGGACCTGACGCACCGCCACAGGCAAGCTGACTGACGCGAGGTGGTCGTGAAGATGCTGGGATATAATCAAGCCTAGCGTCCGACGGAACAAATTGAGGGAGGAGATTAACAATGCCAATAGCTCATAACCCATCTACCATCGCTCCGCCGTTCGGCCGCTATAGCCACGGCATCGAAGTCGGACCGAATGCCCGCTGGTTGGTCGTGGCCGGGCAGGTCGGCGTTGCGCCCGATGGCACGACGCCCGAGGATCCGATCGGGCAGAACAGGCAGGCCTGGGCCAACCTCACCGCGATATTGGAAGAAGCCGGGATGAGCCGCGACGACATCGTGCGGATCAACGCCTATGTTACGTCGACCGAGGGGGTCGCTGCCTTCCGAGACGTTCGCAACGAGATGGTCGGCGATCCGCCACCGGCGTCGACCCTGCTGGTTGTCCAGGCGCTTGCTGCCCCAACATGGGGCGTTGAGATCGAGGTGATCGCAGCGAAAGAAGACTGATCCCTGTCTAAATTTTCTCACGCCGCCCGCGAATTGGAACCCAGGCGGACGCCGAATGCCGGTTGGATGATGGTGCCTCCAGTCTGAAAAAGCATAGCGCGATCTGTTACTGCATCAGCTCCCGCCAAGTCCATGGGGGCGTAAACATTGAGCCTCACAAGCCACGCTATGTACCTCGCACTTTAGCGTCGTGTCGGATGCAAATCGGCGCTTAGCGGCGGTAGGCGAGCGCCCAGCCTTGCCGCACGAGCTCGCCGCAGATATCGATATTGCCGGCGTAGCAGGTCGCCAGGACACGTTTGTATCGATTGCGGCTTGTTTCAACGCAGCGTACTTCCTGCCCGCCAATTATGGCGCTTAGGACTGCCGTTGAGCGTAGCCCGCATCGGAACCCGCTTGAAGCCCACCTGCACGTCTTAAGGTGCCCGCGAGCTCGATATCCGCCAGCCTAATCCGACGCCTCCGACGTGTTGGGTGTTCCCGTCAATGACGCGGGCGGGGCCGGTGATGTCGGCGCTGGCGAACCGGGCGGCTAGCAGAATTGAAAACAGGGCTGTCGCGCTAGCGGATCGGCGAGCATGGTACATCTGATGGGTAAATTGAAACGGGAGGTGCCCTACCGTTTCATTCTGTCTACGGATCGCCATGCGTACTAGTACTTACATATTAGTACTTATTTAGTGTTTTTGAGTTTTGATCGCGGCTGGACCTGCACGTAAATTTAGATAAAGCGGGTATTTATGTTTGATTTGGTATACAATTTTCCCGTTACAAACGGCGCACAATATTCTAGCTCGCACGACGCCGGTCTGCCACGGGAAAAGCGCGAGGAAGGAGTAGTGTCTAAGCAGGCCCGCTCGATTTCGGGCTCACAGTTCAATTACGATAACGAGTTGCACCGAACTTTCGTGGAGTTTATCAACCCAGTCACAGGGGAGGTAGTCACCCGTTTCCCATTTCTAAGCTCTTACTTGGTCACAGATATCGTAAGGAATGACTTTGTGAATCGTGGATCAGGGATCTTACTCGATACGATCATCTAGCGGTTCCGTTGCTGCGTCCTTCGTATTAGTGCTTATTTTATGCCTTCACGCTTTGATTGAAACTGGCTCCTTGTAACCTTTGGAATATCAGATCGAGCATGAGCACTAAAATCATTATCCTTGCGGAGGACGATCCGAAGCATCGCCGTATGTACACGGATTATCTAAGCGCCAACGGCTTCAACATCATGGCCGCCGCTAACGGCCTGGAAGCACTTAACCTGCTCCATCGGGTTCAACCGAGAATGGTGCTGCTCGATATCATCATGCCCGATCTCGACGGCATCGAAACCTGCCGCCGGGCCCGGGCGATTATCGACTACAAAACACCGATCGTCTTCCTGTCCTTGCTCGACGATGCCGAGTACGTGAAGGATGGCCTCGAAGCGGGCGGCGACGATTACATATTGAAGACGTCTTCGCTCGAGGTGCTCCTTGAACGGGTTTCCTACTGGACCGGACCCCTTGCGCGAAGCAAGTCCGAGCGGCGGCGCAATAAGGCCCTTGAGGAGATGCGCGCCGCAGCCGAAATCTAAGATCGTCTGGCGAACACCCGGCGTGACTCAACCCGTCAACCAGTCGATCATCCCGTTCATCGGGACGTGTTCGCCAAGTTTGCGCTAACGTCCAAAGCCCCCGAGAGCAATGAGGTCAGAGCTCAATAAACGTTGGAATTGCGGGATTATATGGTGGGCGCAACACTCTCAGCCTAAGCAAACGGCCCCGAGCAATCCCGGAGAAATAATCATTGGCGTCCCCTAGGGGAGGTGACTCTCAAGGCTTTAACGCTAGGGTTTCTGCGGTTTTTTGGCCCCTCATGATGGCCTCTCTGTACCACCGTTCTGTACCACCATCAAGTGGGTGAGCGCGCGAGGATCGGCGACTTACGCAGCGGAAGACGGGGCGAGATGATAGAGGGGGTCAGGGAGTGGGCGGGGCGTGGAGCGCTATGAGGTCGTGAGAAAGCGCAGTATCGATTGCCCGACAGTGCCGAAGAGTGCATCGTGCGGTCGCGCGATCTCAACGTGGTCATGGATTGCCTTTACTCATGAAAGAGCGCATCAACCAGAAGGGCATGCGGCGGGCCCGCGCACGCGCCACCGACGGCGACCTGTACTACGATTTCCGAAACGACCAGCTGCCGGACGGCAACTTGAAGCTACTGCACGCTACTTGGGAAGCCAGTCGTGATGGTGACAAGCTGCCCTCACGAGCGCACTTCGACCCGGTAACGATGCCACCGCAGCTGTTGCCGTGGATCGCAATCTTCGACGTTGAAACCGACCCAACACGCTTTCGCGTACGACTGGTTGGTACGGGCATAGTCGAGGCGGGGGGATTGGACATCACCGGGAATTATCTAGACGAGCTACCCGGCGCCGAAAGCGTGCTAGCACGGTCTACTTGGGCTCTGGAGAACCGCAAGGCATACTATGCTCGTGACTTGCCGGTGACTTGGGCACACGAGGAATACCAGCACTACTCGGTTGTCGGTCTGCCCTTGGCCATCGATGGTCACGATATTGACATGCTGCTGTACGGTTTGAGCTTCGGGTTCTAAATCTCCTCTCTTCAACGTCACACCCCGCCAACCAGCCGCATCATCCAGCATCGGGGTGGTCGCCGGGAAGGGTGGGGGTGCGTGCTTGTGGTCCAACACCCCTGGCGGGCACGCTCAACCTTCCGATGTCTCCAGGATCGCCACGCCCATCGGTAACCGGCCCTGGCGCGCTCCGACCCGCCAACTCCTTGTCTCCCTGTCGTGGTAGGTCGTGTCCGCCAGGGGTTGTAGCGCGGCCCGGACGCTCAACGCTGACGACTCACTTCGTCTGCTTGGCCTTCTTCGGCTTCCACTTCGCGGCCATCGCCTGCGCCTTAGAGACGTCGGCAGGGGTCATGCGATTTACGATGAGATTGAGGTTCGTCACCGCCAGCTTACTGCCGCGAGCCGCCGCTAGACTGAACCACATGAAGGCAAGTACGTGGTTTTTGGGAACACCTCGGCCAAAGTCGTACAAAGTGCCAAGTTTGTTCTGGGCGGTGGCGAAGCCCTGCCTGGCGGCCATTCGGTACCATTTGACGGCCAGCGCATAGTTTTTCGGAACACCCTGGCCAATTTCATACATGAAGCCGAGGCTGTACTGGGCCAAAGCAAAGCGCTGCAGGGCGGCCTTTCGGTACCATTTCATGGCCAGCGCATAGTTCTTAGGGACGCCTAAGCCTTTCGCGTACATGACACCAAGGTTGTTCTGGGCGCGTTCGTCGCCCTTCTCGGCAAGCGGCTTCCACTCGCGGTAAGCCGTCTGGTAGTCGCCGCGCTCAGCGGCTGCCTTGCCCTCCTCGTACCCCGCCGTCACCGGCAGAGCCGCCACCATCAGGAACGCGGCAAGGGCTAGTGTTCTCAGCATTGTAGAGAGAGTATAGCAGTCGCTTTGTGGGCGCTGCGTGCGAACCTATCGACACAGCCCGGCGTTGCAGCGTTCGGCTC